>CAIQKV010000073.1 GCA_903872505.1 uncultured Opitutia bacterium | reverse complement strand
TGCAGGCGGGGACGCCTGCGTTACCCGGAATCATGGGTCAGGAGACCCATGCCCCGCTGACCTCAGACTTTTTCGAGCACGACCGGGTTGGTGAGGGTGCCGATCTTCTCGATCACGATGCTCACGGTGTCGCCGGCCTTCATGAAGATCTGCGGCTTGTGCGCGAAGCCCACGCCGTGCGGCGTGCCGGTGAGGATGACCGTGCCGGGCAGGAGGGTTTTGCTCGCGCTGAGGAACTCGATGAGCGTGGGCACGTCGAAGCACATGTCGCTCGTGTTCCAGTCCTGCAGCGCCGTGCCGTTGAGGAGCGTCTTGATGCCGAGCGCGTTCGGGTTGGGGATCTCGTCGCGGGTCACGAGCACCGGGCCGAGCGGGCAGAAGGTGTCGAAGCTCTTGCCCTGGCTGAACTGGCCGCCGCCCCAGCGGAGCTGCCAGTCGCGGGCGGAGACGTCGTTGGCGCAGGTGTAGCCGAGGACGTAGTTCAGGGCGTCGGCCTTGGCGACGTTCTTGCACTTCTTGCCGATGACCACCGCGAGCTCGCACTCATAATCGACCTCGGTGCTGGCGAGTTTCTGGGGAATCTCGATCGGGTCGCCCGGGTTCTGCAGGGAGTTGGTGCTTTTCAGGAACAGCATGGGCTGCGCGGGCACGCCCTTGCCGCCCTCCTCGGCGTGCTTCTTGTAGTTGAGGCCGATGGCGAGGAGGTTGACCGGCACCAGCGGGGCGAGGAGCTTGCCGGGCTGGATCACGCGGTCGGTGACGCGGAAGTCGCCGAGAATGTCGCCGGCGATCTCGCGCGCGGAGCCATCCGGTTGCAGCGCGGCATAGGCCGGGCCGGCGGAAGTGAGGTGGCGGATGATTTTCATGGGAGGGAGAGGATTGAAGGCGGTTCAGCCACCCGGGCGCAAGGCCGCGCCGCGGCTTTTTTCCAGCCAGGCCCGCGGGGGCCGGCCGAACCGGGCGCGGAACAGCCGGTAGAAATGGGAGAGGTCGCCGTACCCGCTGGAGAAGGCCGCGCCGATGATGGAGTGGCGGTTCTCACGGAGCAGCGCGGCGGCGTGGGTGAGCCGGAGCTCGGTCAGCTGGCCGAGGAAGGAGCGCCCGGTGTGCTGGCGGAAGAGCGCGCTGAAGTGGCGGCGCGACATGCCCGCGCGGCTGCAGGCCCGGGCCAGGCTCCACGGTTCATAAAAAGTCCCGGCGAGTTCCCGGGTCACGGCCAGGACCCGCTGGGCGGCGTCGTCGGTGGGCGGACCGGCCGGCCCGCGCGCGAGGGCGACCAGGATGTTGGCGGCGGCGGCGCGCAGGGCGACCTCCCGGCCGGGCTGGCTGCCGGCCTGCTCGGCGATGCCCGCCCGCCACAGTCCCTCGAAGCGATGCCCGCGCCCGCCTTGCTGGAGGCTCGCGGCCTTTCCGCCGAGCAGCCGCGCCCAGAGCCGTTCCAGCTCCGGGTCGCGGGCGAGCAACGCGGGCGTGAAGCACAGGAGCAGCAGGGTCGGGGGCTCGGTGTCGGCGATCCGGTGCCGCGCGCCCGCCGCGACGCAGAGCGTGGCGCCCGGGCCGGCGGGCAGCGGCTTGGCGGGGCCGGCGGGGAAGAGCGTCACCCGGCCCTGCAGGACATAGACGAGCTTGTGGAACTCGTCCGCCCGTTCCGCCATCCGGAAGCTCGGCCCGTGGATGCTCTCGGCAAAGGCCAGCCCGTAGTCGGGCAGGGTGACGGCGATGGGCCGGGAGACGGGCATGACGCCGATTAAGTGCCCGAAATGCCAATCCCGCCAAGCCCGAATCGCCAAGACCGCCGGCCCGGTTTCGCGTAAGCTCGGCCCAGTCCCCAACCCCGCCACTCCCCATGCCGCATCCGCCCCATGCCGTCGCCACGCGCACCGAGGTTGAGGCCGTGCTGCGTTGCACCGCCCCGCGGCCCGCGCCGCTGTTCCTGCCGGCGATCTACGAGCACAAGGCCTGGTTCATCGGCAGCACGCCGTCGGCGATCTCCCGGGATGCCGGCCTCCTGACGCAGGCGCTGCTGGCGGAATTCGAGGCGATCGGCCCCGACGCCCTCGCGGTCGGCGTGGATGTCTACAATATCGAGGCCGAGGCGGCCGGCTGCCCGGTGACCTTCTACGAGGGCGCCGACACCAGCATCCCGGGGATCAAGCCCGGCGACCATCTCATCCACGTGGGCGACGACCTGGCGCAGGCGAGGGTGCCCAATCCGCTCCAGGCCGGCCGCATGCCCGTCAACCTCGAGGCGGTGCGGCGCGTGCGCCGGGAACTCGGCGGCGACTACTGGCTGCGCGGCGCGGTCTCGGGTCCGTTTTCGCTCGCGGTCAACCTCGTCGGCGCCGAGGCGCTCTTCATGGCCTGCTTCGATTGCCCGGAGTGGGTGCAGCAGCTGCTCGCGTACGCCGCCCGCATCATCCGGGAATTCAGCCGGGCCTACCTCGATGCCGGCGCGGAGCTGATCGTGTTTGATTCGCAGGCCTCGCCCGAGCTCCTCTCGCCGCAGATGTACCGGGAATTCGTGCTGCCCGTCACCCGGGACTTCGCCGCCTGGGCGGCCACGCAGGGCGTGCGTGACGTCCCGCTGATCATCGGCGGCGACACCACCAAGATCGCCAACCTGTTGGTCGAGACGGGCTGCAACAACCTGCTGTGCGACTTCACCGGCGACTTTGACCAGTGGGCGGCGGTCTGCCGCACCGCCCGGCGGGCCCTGCGCCGCAACATCTCGCCGCACGTCATCGGGGCGTCCACGCCCGACCAGATTTACGGGATCGTGGCGCAGGAAATCGCCCGCGGCCGGGACCTGCCCGGCTACATCGTGGGCACCGCCGTCATTCCCTTCGGCACGCCCACGGCCAAGATCCTTGCCGTCAAGCGCGCCTGCCTCGACGCCGCCCGATGAGCACGCTGCGGGAAAAACTCGAGCAGTCGCCGGACTTCCTGGTCGGCGTGGAGCTGGTTTCGACGCGCGGCACGGTCGGGGAGCCGCGCGCGGCGAAGACCGTCGTTTTTGCGCGCGACCTGGCGGGCAACCCCCGCATCGACTGGGTCTCCATCACCGACAATGCCGGCGGGAATCCCACGCTCGCCGCGCCCGCGCTGGGCGGGCCGCTGCGCGACGCCGGCCGCGAGGTGGTGATCCACCTCTCGTGCAAGGATTTCAACCGGAACGGGCTCGAGAGCGAGGCGTGGCGGCTGGCGGGCGAGGGGTTTCGCAACCTGCTCGTGCTGACCGGCGACTACGCGGGTGCGGGCATCGGCGGTGGGGCGAAGCCCGTCTTCGACATCGACTCGGTCGGCCTGCTCTCGGTGCTCGGCCGGATGAACGCCGGGCTCGACGTGACCCGCGCCACGGCGCGCCAGCCCGCGCGGCTCGAGCCCACCCAGTTCTTCCCGGGCGCCGCCGTGACCAACTTCAAGCTGCACGAGAACGAGGTCATCCCGCAGCTGTTGAAGATGGAGCGGAAGATCGCCGCCGGCGCACGCTTCCTCATCAACCAGATCGGCTACGATGCGCGCAAGAGCCACGAACTCATCGCCTGGATGCAGCGGCGCGGGCACGGCGCGGTGCCGCTCATCGGCAACGCCTACGTGCTCACGCCCGGGGTCGCGCGCCTGTTCCGCACCCAGCGGATTCCCGGGGTGGTGATCTCCGACGAGCTCGCGGCGGTCTGCGCGCGCCACGAGTCGAGTCCCGACAAGGGCCGGGCCTTCTTCCTCGAACTCGCCGCCCGGCAGGTCGCGATCTACCGCGGCCTGGGCTATCGCGGCGCCTACCTCGGCGGCGTGCACCAGGCGGCGGACGTGGAGCGCGTGCTGGAGATCGAGCGCGGTTTCGCGCCCGGCGACTGGCGGCAGTTCGCCCGGGAGTTCCGCTACTCGCGGCCCGGCGAGTTCTTCGTCTTTGCGGAGGATCCTGCGACGGGCCTCGCGGATCCGACGCGGCTGCACCCGGACTACGAGGCCTCGCTCCGCACGCGGCCGGCGACCCGCAACGTCACCTTCAGCTACCGGTTCTCGAAGTTCACCCACGGCCTCATGTTCACGCCCGGCAAGGGGCTGTGGAACCTCGGGGCCAAGCTCTGCGCCAGCGCGAAGGACCCGATGCAAGGACCGCCGCTGATGCATCCGGTCGAGCATCTGGGCAAGAGCCTGATGTTCGGCTGCAAGGACTGCGGCGACTGCTCGCTGCCGGACATCGCGTTTCTCTGTCCCGAGTCGTCCTGCGCGAAGAACCAGCGCAACGGCCCCTGCGGCGGCACCCGCGACGGCAAGTGCGAGGTCGACGACTTCGAGTGCATCTGGGCGCGCGCCTACGACCGGCTCAAGCACGAGGGCCGCGAGGAGGAACTCCTCGCCCACACGCCGGTTATCCAGGACCAGAATCTCCGCGGCACTTCCAGCTGGGCGAACACCTGGCTCGGCCGCGACCATCTCGCGAAAAAAATTCCCGCGCCGCTGCCCGGCGCAAAATAGACCCGTTCCCGCACCTCACTTCTCTTTATGAACCCACCCAAACCCACCAGTCTCGAAGCCAAGCTCCGGCAGTATCCCAGCCCCGTGGAGATGCTCCGCCACGCCCCGGTCGGCGGCTACCAGTTCCCCGACAAGCCGGAATACACCAACTGGCGCGACGAGCAGGCCGCCTGGCAGAACAGTGTCATTCTCTTCGACCAGTCCTTCCACATGAAGGACGTCTACTTCGAGGGGCGGGATGTGAAGCGCCTGCTGTCCGACGTGGCGGTCAACACGATGAAGAATTTTGGCGCCAACAAGGCCAAGCAGATCGTGACCTGCAACCACGACGGCCACGTCATCGGCGACGCCATTCTCTTCGGCCACACCGAGGAGAAGGTCAGCGTCGTCGGGCGCCCCTCCGTGCCGAACTGGGTCGAATTCCAGGCCCGCGCCGGGAACTACGACGTCAAGGTCACCCGCGACGAGCGCACGGTGAGCAACCAGGGCCGCCGCCTGATCTACCGCTACCAGATCCAGGGGCCCAATGCCCTGGACCTCATCAAGAGCGTGCACGAGGGCCCGTTTCCGGAGATTCCGTTTTTCAACCTCGGCGACCTGAAGATCGCCGGCCGCCGGGTGCGCGCGCTCAACCACAACATGTCCCGCATGGGCGGGCTGGAGTTGCACGGACCGGCGGACGACGGCGAAGCCGTGCTCAACGCGATCCTCGCCGCCGGCCCGAAGTTCGGCCTGCTGCGCGGTGGCAGCCGCTCCTACTCGACCGTTTCGCCCGAGAGCGGCTGGATCCCGTCGCCGATGCCCGCCATCTACGCGGGCGACCAGCTGAAGTCCTACCGGGAATGGCTGCCGGCCGACGGCTTCGAGGCCAATGCCTCGCTGGGCGGCAGTTTTTATTCGTCCCGGATCGAGGACTACTACCAGACCCCGTGGGACCTGGGCTACGGCCGCCACGTCAAGTTCGACCATGAATTCATCGGCCGCGCCGCGCTCGAGCAGCTCGAGCAGCAGCCGCATCGCCGCAAGGTGTGGCTGCGCTGGAATAACGAGGATGTGCTGCGGATCTATGCCAGCCAGCTCGGGCAGGGTGAGCGCTGCAAGTACATGGAGATGCCGAATGCCTACTACTCGATCCTGCCCTTCGACCAGGTGCTGGTCGGGGGCCGGATGGCCGGCCTGTCCACCTACACGGTGTACACGGTCAACGTCCACGGCTGGTTCTCGCTGGCGATGATCGACGAGGATGTGGCCGATGGCGCCGAGGCCGTGGTCGTCTGGGGCGAGGAGGACGGCGGGTCCCTGAAGCCCAGCGTCGAGCGGCATGTGCAGACGGACGTCCGCGCCACGGTCTCCTACCAGCGCCTCAACGGATAACCCTGAACCGGCGCGGCGCAGGGCTGCCGCAGTAATAACCCCGGGCTAAGCGCGGGAGGTGACCTCTGCCCACTTGCTCACGCTCGTGGCTACTCTTGGAGGCTGAATCCGTGTAGCTACGAGCGTGAGCGAGTGGCTCAGCGCTGCTCCACACACCGGTAATAGATGCGCCAAAACCTATTCCAGTAGTCCAGTTGGTTAATGCTCAGATCCGGGTATCCCGGAAAACAACAACCGGTAAAATGATAGTCGGATGAGGATGCCACCAGTCCTGCCCGTACGGGATTATCCAAAATATACTGGGCGACCGTTTGGAATGCGCCGCGGTCACGTTCGTGCTCCCGAAGCACTTGATCGTGGGTCTGGTGCTGCCAGTCGGCTGGAGCGAGAGCAGGGCGCAGGTGCTTGCGCAGGAACTCCACGGCAGTGCGGTGATCAATGTCGTCGTGCAGCCCCACGCCGAGCAAATGCGCATGGTCGGGCATCAGCAGGTAAACCGGGCAGGCGAGTTGATATCGGGCGCAGGCATGGAGAAGCGTATTTTGCCACAGATGGTGGAATGCCGGTGTCAGCCAGCCGGTGGCGCGTTTTTCGACAGTCAGCGTCCAGTGAATGAAGGCCCGACCGCGATAATAACCCGGAGCCAAGCGCGGGAGGTGGCCTTGGTCCACTCGCTCACGCTCGTGGCTACTCCCGGAGGCTGAATCCATGGTAGCTACGAGCGTGAGCGAGTGGCTTTTCTCGCCCCAGTTTGGGCGCGTTAGAATTCCGTTTCTGGGCGGGCCGTTGGCGTTTTTTCCACTCGCTAAAACTCGTGGCTGCTCTCGGAGGGTGAGTCCATGGTAGCTACGAGCGTGAGCGAGTGGCTTTCAGGTGCGCTCGCTACGCCTTCGCTTCCGCATACGCTTCCATCCCCACGCAGCTGCAGACGAGGTTGCGGTCGCCGTAGACGTTATCCACGCGGCCCACCGCCGGCCAGAACTTGGCCGCGCGCACGTGCGCGTCGGGAAACGCCGCGGTTTCGCGCGAGTAGGGATGGTCCCACGCCGCGGCGCAGACCGCCGCCGCCGTATGGGGCGCGTGCTTCAGGGGATTGTTGGCCTTGTCGGACTCGCCGCTCGCCACCGCGGTCATCTCGCCGTGGATGGCAATGAGCGCGTCGCAGAAACGGTCGAGCTCGGCCTGCGACTCGCTTTCGGTCGGCTCGATCATCAGCGTGCCGGGCACCGGGAACGACATGGTGGGCGCGTGGTAGCCGTAGTCCATGAGCCGCTTGGCGACGTCCTCCACCTCGAGGCCGTGCTGCTTCCACGGGCGGAACTCGAGGATGCACTCGTGCGCCACGAGGCCGCCGGCGCCCTTGTAGAGCACGGGAAAATGCGCCTCGAGGCGGCGCGCGACGTAGTTGGCGTTGAGGATCGCGGCCTTGGTCGCCGCGGTGAGCCCGTCGGGCCCCATCATGCGGATGTACATCCACGAGATGGGAAGAATCGAGGCGGAGCCGTAGGGGGCGGCGGAGACGGCTCCGATTCTCGATTTTTGATTTTCGAATTTCGATTGGGGTGAGACCACCGAGTGGCCGGGCAGGTAGGGCGCGAGGTGCGCCGCGACGCCGATGGGCCCCACGCCGGGGCCGCCGCCGCCGTGCGGGATGCAGAAGGTCTTGTGCAGGTTGAGATGGCAGACGTCGGCGCCGATGAAACCGGGGGAGGTCAGCCCGACCTGTGCGTTCATGTTGGCGCCGTCCATGTAGACCTGGCCGCCGTGCGCGTGGATCGTGGCGCAGATGTCCTTGATGCTGGCCTCGAACACCCCGTGGGTGGACGGGTAGGTGACCATCAGCGCGGCGAGTTCGCGGCTGTGCGTCTCGGCCTTGGCCTTCAGGTCGGCGACGTCGATGTTGCCGTTGGCGTCGCAGGCGACGGGCACGACCTTGAACCCGCCCATCGTGGCACTGGCGGGGTTCGTGCCGTGGGCGCTCGTCGGGATGAGGCAGATGTGGCGGTGTCCCTCGCCCCGGGCCGCGTGGTAGGCGCGGATGGCGAGCAGGCCGGCGTACTCGCCCTGCGAGCCGGCGTTGGGCTGGAGCGAGACGGCGGCGAACCCGGTGATCTCGGCGAGCCAGGTCTCAAGGTCGCGGAAAAGCTTCTGGTAGCCGCGGGTCTGCTCGGCCGGGGCGAACGGGTGCAGCCGGCTGAACTCGGGCCACGAGACAGGCAGCATTTCGCTGGTGGCGTTCAGCTTCATCGTGCAGGAGCCGAGCGAGATCATCGAGTGGCAGAGCGAGAGGTCCTTCGCCTCGAGCCGGCGGATGTAGCGCAGCATCTCGTGCTCGGTGTGGTAGCGGTTGAACACGGCGGCGGTGAGATAGGGCGAGGTGCGCGCGTGCGGCGGGGCAAAGTCGGCGGCGGCGACATCCGGCGTGGCGGGCTGGGCCTCGCCGAAGCAGGAGAGGATGGCCTGCACATCCTCGACGGTGGTGGTCTCGTCGAGCGAGAGGCCGACGGTGTAGGCGTCGAGGCGGCGCAGGTTGATTTTCTTCGCAGCGGCGGCGGCGTGAACGCGCTCCGCGGCGACCTTGCCGACGGTGAGCGTGTCGAAGACCGGCTCGGCGTTGACCTTGGCGCCCAGCGCCCCGAGGCCCTGGGCGAGCATCGCGGTGAGGAGCTTCACGCGGCGGGCGATCCGCCTCAGCCCCGCGGGGCCGTGGTAGACGGCATACATCGAGGCCATCACGGCCAGGAGGACCTGCGCCGTGCAGATGTTGGACGTGGCCTTGTCCCGGCGGATGTGCTGCTCGCGGGTGCCGAGCGCGAGGCGCAGGGCGGCGTGGCCCTGCGCGTCCTTCGAGACGCCGACGAGGCGGCCGGGCATCTGGCGCTTGAAGGCGTCCTTGGTCGCGAGGAAGCCGGCATGCGGCCCGCCGAAGCCGAGCGGCACGCCGAAGCGCTGCGCGGAGCCGACCGCGACGTCGGCGCCGAACTCGCCCGGGGCGCGCAGCAGGGTCAGCGCGAGCAGGTCGGCGGCGACGATGGTGAAGGCGCCCGCGGCATGCGCGGCCGCGAAGAAACCGGTGTAGTCGTGCACGCTGCCGGTGGTGTCGGGATACTGCACGAGCACGCCGAAGCACGTGGCGTCGGCCTGGAACTTCCGCCAGTCGCCCACGACGACCTCGAGGCCGAGCGGCTGGGCGCGGGTTTGGACGATGTCGATGGTCTGCGGGTGGCAGGCGGCATCGACGAAGAAGCGGCGTTGCGCGGCGGCGTCGCCGTCCTTCAGCCGGTGGCACATGGTCATCGCCTCGGCGGCGGCGGTGCCCTCGTCGAGCATGGAGGCGTTGGCGATCTCGAGCCCGGTCAGGTCGCAGATCATCGTCTGGAAATTGAGCAGCGCCTCGAGCCGGCCCTGCGAGATCTCGGCCTGGTAGGGCGTGTAGGCGGTGTACCAGCCCGGGTTCTCGAGAATGTTCCGCTGGATGACGCCGGGCACCAGCGTGTCGGAATAGCCCATGCCGATCAGGCTGCGGAAAACCTGGTTCTGGGCGGCGATGGCGCGCAACTCGGCAAGCGCGGCGCTTTCGCCGGCGGCGGCGGGCAGGTTGAGCGGGCCGCGGCGGATGAGCCGGGGGACCGCCGCATCGACCAGCGCGTCGAGCGAGGGCTGGCCTAACCGCGCCAGCAGCTGGGCGGTTTCGGCGGCATTATCGCCCGTGTGGCGGCGGGCAAAGGTGTCGGTGGGGGCAAGCAGTTCGCGGGACGTTAGCATGCCCCGAACGGTAGGCGGGGGGTGGGGTCGCGCAATCGCGATCTGCCTGCCAGCCGGCAATTAAGGGTTTGTTTCCAGCCCGAAAGCCGGGCTGCTTGGAAGCCGGAAGATCGGACTTTTTTAGCCGGAAGCCAGGAAGCCACGAAATGACAAAAGCTGGAATTCCGTTCCTGGTTTCCTGGCTTCCGGCTTAAGAATTCATCTCAAATGAAGAATCCCGCCCCAGACTTCAGCTCCTGCCAGGCCCGCGCCGACTACCTCGACCGGCGGCTGGCGGAATTGTACCCGCGGACGCCGGTGCCGCTCGATCATCGCGACCCGTACACGCTGCTGGTCGCCGTGCTCCTGTCCGCCCAATGCACCGACAAGCGCGTGAATCTCGTCACGCCGCACCTCTGGGCGCTGGCCGACACGCCGGAAAGGATGGCCCGGGTGCCGGTCGCGGAGATCCAGCGCATCATCCGGCCGTGCGGCCTGTCGCCGCAGAAGGCGAAGGCGATCGCCGGGCTGTCGCGCCTGCTCGGCGAGCGGCACGGCGGCCGGGTGCCGCGCACGTTTGCGGAACTCGAGGCGCTGCCCGGGGTGGGCCACAAGACCGCCAGCGTGGTGATGGCGCAGGCGTTCGGCGTGCCGGCCTTCCCCGTCGACACGCACATCCACCGGCTGGCGCAGCGCTGGAAGCTCAGCGCCGGCCGCAATGTCGCGCAGACCGAGGCGGACCTGAAAAAGCTCTTCCCGCGCGAGCACTGGAACGCGCTGCACCTGCGCCTGATCTTCTACGGCCGGGAGCACTGCACCGCCCGCGGCTGCGACGGCATGGTCTGCGGGATCTGCCGGGCGCTGTTTCCCTCGAGGAAGCGGGCGGTAAAAACGCGAAAATAGGCCGGCCGGGGCGGGCGATTCAGGCCGTCGCCGCCGCCGCTTTTTTCAGCGCCAAGTCCGCCTTCACCTTGGTCATGAAGGACTGGGTGATCGGGTAGCGCAGAGCGATGGGGATGACGAGCGTCGCGAACAACGAACCCAACCCGAAGGTGAGCAGCACCAGCCAGCGGATCGCCGCCGGGGATTGCTGGTCGCTGCCGTTCACGAACCCGACCCAGCCCAGGCAGGCGCTGGCGATGAACACGGCGACCGAGAGGATCAGCTTGGTCGTGAAGGCGAAGATCGCCGCATAGCCGCCGTCCTTGCGCAGGCCGGAGTTCAGCTCGTTGACCTCGGAGACATCGGCCAGCATCGAGCTGGCCAGCGACGCGTAGAGGCCGATGCCGAACCAGTTGATCATGTCGCAGCCGCCGAAGACGATCACCGCGATCGGGATGGTGTGGCCGCCGATGAGCCACACGGTCGTGGGCTGCAGGATGCCGCCGAGGAAGACGACGGCCGCGGTGAGGTCGGCGACCGCTGCGATCCCGGCGCCGATGCAGACCGTCTTCTTTTTGTCGAAATGCTTCTCCAGCGCCACGCTGGTCAGGCCACCCAGGCCGCAGAGTACCATGCCGCCGCCGTGGATGATGGTCTTCTGCAGCGACGTGAGGTGCATGAAATAAACGTACAGGTACATCTGCAGCGTCGCGACGAAGGTTCCGCCGGTCAGCCCGACGCAGATGAAGGAGACGATCGGCCAGAGGTAACGGTCGGTGATGATCTCGCGGAAATCGCGGTAGAAGCCGAACAGGCTGTTGCCCGTCCCGGTGACCAGGCCGCGGGTGTCGGTGATGTGGTGGCGCGTGGCGAGGACGACGACGAAGGTGAAGACGACGGTGGCGATCGCGAAGACCGTGCCCATGTGGAGGAAGTTCGAGACCGTGCTGGTGGCCTCCTTGCCGCCGGCGACGTCGGGAAAGAACAGCGACCAGCCGAGCGCCGGGCCGCAGATGTTGACCAGCATGTTGAACGCCAGCCGGGAGCCCTGCAGCAGGGAGCGCTGGTGATAGTCGGTGCAAATCTCATAGCCCAGCGCGACGTACGGCACGGCAAAGATCGCGTACGCCGTGCGGCAGAGGAGATTCATCATCAGGACGTAGGCAAAGAGCAGGCCGCCGTGGGTCACGAAGCCGGGGACCGCCCAGATGAAATAGAAGGAGACGGCCAGCAGCACCCCGCCCACCAGGATGTAGGGCTGCCGGCGGCCCCAGCGGGAGTGGGTGTTGTCGCTGAGATGACCGATCGCCGGGTCGATCAGGGCGTCCCAGATGCTGGCCAGCGCGAACGCCATGCCCGCCTGGGCGAACGGCAGGCCCAGCGCCTGCGTGTAGTAGAGCATCGCGAAGGCGGCGATGCCGTTCATGGTCAGTGACGTCGCGCCTTCGCCCACCGCGTAACCCAGGATCTCGCTTCCCCGTGCCTTGGGGTTGGGCTGGGCGATTGGCATCCCGAGCACTGCAACGGGCGGGGCGGGGCGCGGCAACTGGAATTCGGCGGGAGCGACCCGGGGGTGGCCGGCGCCGCGCCGCGAAATCGTGGTTGATTCGCGGGCGGGGCCTGTCCACGTTCTCGCCTCCCCCTCGGACGCTTAGCTCAGTTGGTTAGAGCACGTGCATCACACGCACGGGGTCACAGGTTCGACTCCTGTAGCGTCCATTCTTAGATAGTTAGTCGCGTTTCATTCGGAAAAACCGGCAAACCGTCCAGCGTAGCAAGATGACACGCACGCGGTCAGCCACCCTTGAATGGGTTTAATGGTCCGATCTGTAGGTCCCATCCCCCTTATCCCAATATCGCCAGTCTACCCACCATTCAACAGGATCAGGCGGTGCTCTAAAATGCACACGAAACGTGACCTCCTTGGTAAACCGAGGATCTTGTGGTAGCAATTCAATGCGGGTTACGTGCGTGTCGGAATATAGTTCCTCGAATTTTTTCGACACCCCATCCGCCGTTGGTAGCGGCCCAGAGGGATGTTGGCCGCGATTCACCTCGACTCGGTCGAGGTCAATACCCCTCGCCTTGAGCAGAGCCACGACCTTCTCCCTCCACTGCCAGAGAGGCCCGGTTCGTAACATATTGTGGCTCGACCGTTGGATGTCCTGAACAATCGAGAGGCCATACTTGTTCTTGACTGTCGGATCAGCGCCGGCCTGAAGCATCAGATAGACCAAGTCGTAGCGTAGAAACAAGGCCGCCTGAGAGATCACAGGTGTCCCAAAAGTGTCCCTAAAGTTCACGTCCGCCCCGGCCGCTATGAGCAGCTTCACATTTTCGGTCTTCCACGATTTCTCGTTTCTGACATCGGCTAAGGTGATGCTGGCGACCAACGGATTCGGTCTAAAACTTGAATAGGGATTGAAAAGATTCGGGTTACCCCCGTGCTTCAAAACCTGATCCAAATACCAGGGGTCAACCATCTGCGCAGAAAGGCAGGTAACCGAAGACCCCTTGCCGAAGATCTCCTTGGTCAGGGACCCGGAATCTCCCTCCCGGACTTTCCCATCGTCG
>CAIQKV010000072.1 GCA_903872505.1 uncultured Opitutia bacterium | reverse complement strand
TGTCAAGAAGGCGGGATGGGGTGTAACCCGGACCGGGCCGGCCCCGTCTTGCCTGTTGTGCGTGAGTTTGCCCACATCCTCCTATGCCTGAAGACGAGTCGTTCGACCTGGCCGGCTGCCTTGACCGCGTGCGCCAACGTGATCAGGCCGCGGCGCGCGCGCTGGTCGACCATCTTTACCCGCTGGTCATCCGTATCGTCCGCGCCCACCTGCCCCGCCGGGTGGCCGAGGAAGACCTTGCCCAGGACATCTTTCTGAAAATGTTCACCCGACTCGAACAGTACGAAGGCGCGGTGCCGTTTCCGCACTGGGTCTCCCGGATCGCCGTGACGACCTGCATCGACCAGCTGCGCGCGCAGAAGCGCCGGCCGGAGTTCCGCTGGGCCGACCTGTCCGAGAACGAGGCCGACGTGCTCGACGCGGTGATGACCAACGAGAACGACGTGGAGGTGGGCGACGCCCTCGCCGCGCACGAGCTCGTGCACAAACTGCTCGACCAGCTCAAGCCGGACGACCGGCTCGTCATCCAGCTCCTCGACCTCGAGCAGAAGACCATCGCCGAGATCAGCGCGCTGACCGGCTGGAGCCAGTCGCTGGTCAAGGTGCGCGCCTTCCGGGCCAGACGGAAGTTGCAGAAACTGTTTCAGGAACTAGAAACCAAGGACCAACGATGAACCCGCCCGATCAGCAATGGACGCGCCTCGTCGCGGCTGCCCGCCGCGCGGAGGATCCCCGCGATACCGCGGCGCCCTACGGTTTTGCCACGCGCGTGGCCGCGCGGGCGCTGGCGCGTGCCCCCGGCTCGTTGCTCGAGCGGTTCTCCCTGCGCGCGCTGGGCCTGGCCGCCCTGCTCGCGGTGGTCTGCGTCGCCGCCAACTTTTCCACCGTGGTGGGCCTGTTCCGCGAAGACGCCGGCAATTCGGACGACCCGGTGGCGGAGATCGTCGACCTCGCCTCCTGACCATGAACAAGCCCTGGAAAGTGATCCTCGCCTTCACCGGCATCTTCCTCGCCGGGGTCCTCGTGGGCGGGCTCGTCACCCTGCGCGTGGGCCGGCACTTTGCCCAGCGGCTGCCGATGGCCGAGGGGTACGGGCCGCAATTGCTCGGCCGGCTGGTCACCCAGCTCGACCTCACGCCCGAGCAGCAGGCGAAGATCAAGCCGATCGTCGACCAGGCGGCGGAGGAACTCCGCGAGCTGCGCCGCACGACGCAGCACAGCTCCGCGGCGGTCCTCGTCCGGTTGCAGGGCGACATTTCCGCCCAGCTCACCCCCGCGCAGAAGACCAAGTTTGACGAACTGGCCGCCCAGCAGCGGGAGCGGTTCAAGCGGTTCATGGACGAGCGCGGCCGCCGGCTGCGGGACCGTCCGCCGCCGCCCGGAGATCGTCCGCCGCCGCCGCGGTGAGCTGGGGTTTGCGTGATTTGATGTAGGTCGGGCTGCACGCCCGACAATCAATCCGCCTATCGGGGATAAAACCCGACCGACAAAAGCATACCGGCTTGTGCCGGCGATCGCTGCCAAATAGGTGTTGCGCGGACGGCGAAGCGGGGCATGGTGCGCGTCGGCCAGGTGCCATGCATGGGCAGTAGCGTGAACTCCGCCAGGGCCGGAAGGCAGCAACGGTAACGACTTTCTTCCAGTGCCGTGGAGTGCCTGGCCACCTTCATTTTATTTTCGAATTTCGATTGGCGATTTTCGATTGCCACCTTCGCCAAGGCTACGGCGGGCAGGGGCGAATTTCGAATGCCGGATGCGCAGGCGGCCGACATTGGAACATCGTCGGCCGACGTTTTTATTTGCGCTTTGGGATTTCGGATTTGGTCTAGGCGCAGTGTCTTCCCCCTACCAAGTCATCGCCCGCAAGTGGCGGTCGCAGACCTTCGACGACGTCGTCGGCCAGGACCATGTGGTGCGGACGCTGAAGAACGCCATCACCCGCAACCGCATCGCCCACGCCTACCTCTTCGTCGGCCCGCGCGGCACCGGCAAAACCTCGCTGGCGCGGCTCTTCGCCAAGGCGCTCAACTGCACCGGCGGCCCGAAGGCGGACTTTGACGTGAACGACCCGGCCTGCGTGGCGATCGCCGAGGGCACGCACCTCGACGTGATCGAGATCGACGGCGCCTCCAACAACGGCGTGGACCAGGTGCGCGACCTGCGCGACACCGTCCGGTACGCGCCGGCGCAGGGGAAGTTCAAGGTCTACATCATCGACGAGGTGCACATGCTCTCCGTGCAGGCGTTCAACGCGCTGCTCAAGACGCTGGAGGAGCCGCCGGCGCACGTGAAATTCGTCTTCGCCACGACCGAGCCGCAGAAGGTGCTGCCGACGATCGTGTCGCGCTGCCAGCGGTTCGACCTGCGCCCGATTCCGCCCGCGCTCATCGTCGAGCGGCTGAAGCGGATCGCGGTGGCGGAGAAGATCAAGATCACCGCGCCCGCGCTCGAGTCCATCGCGCGCCTGGCGGACGGCGGCATGCGCGACGCGCAGTCGATTCTCGACCAGATGATCTCGTTCTGCGGCGGGGAAATCTCCGAGCCGGACGTGCTGGATGTCTACGGGCTGGTGGCCGCGGAGAAGATCACCGCGCTGGCGGCGGCGCTGGCCGCGGGCGACCACCAGAAGATCGTGGCGATCGTGGACGAGTGCGACGCCGACGGCCGCGACCTTGTGCGGCTGCTGTCTGATTTGCAGGTTCAGGTGCGCGGGGCGCTGCTCGATGCGATCGCGCAGGGCGGCCGCAGCAGCGCGCTCGGCGGCGAGGCGATGACGACGGAGCAGATCACCCGGATGCTCGACGGCCTGCGCGAGGGCGAGGGCGCGGTGAAGCTGGGCCTGGCGGAGAAGATCAATTTCGAGGTGACGCTGCTGAAGGCCGTCGAGGCCAGCCGGGCCCGCGCGATCGACAGCCTGATCCGGGAACTGAGCGCGCTGGCCGACGAGACCCCGGCCGTGGCCGCCGGCGGCGAAAAAAAAAAGGACTGATTGACCGGCTGGAGGCGCGGCTGACAGTGGCGCTGCAGGGTGACGGGTCGGGGGCGAAGGGCGAGGGGGAGACCGAGCCGGCCAACGGCGAATCCGCCGACGAGGCCGTGCCGGCGACGGAGTCCACCGCTGCAGCCCCAGAAAACAACGCCAACGCCTGGCCGGACGATGCCGCCGAGACTGCGTTCCGGGCCGAGGCGATCGAGCGCGGCGAGCCAGACACGATTGCGGCAACCGCGACCGAGGCCACGGAGGAAACCGACACGAAAGGCCTGCCCGCGCTGGAGGATCTGGTGAAAAAGATTCCGGCCGAGTCACGCGAGCTGCTCGACGAACTCTTCCGCGCGAAATTCACCGGCGTTAAGCGCGTGCCCGCAAAGGCGCTCAAAGCTTAGGTTCGGCGAATCCGCCATATGCGAGTGCAATTCCGGCCCCGCGACGTTTTCCGGCCCGCGACTCCGGCGGCCGGCGCGTTAGGGTGGCACCACCGGTCAGCAGTGCGGTCCATTGACTCATGAATCCAGCCCAAGACGGCGCGGCGTTTGGCGCCCCCGGCATCGAGCCGCGCTGGACGTCCAGTGCCAAGGAGGGCCTCGGCACCGCCTATCACACGAGCTGCCGGCTCTGGTTCACGCTCAGCCACGGCATCATCAACGAGATCTACTACCCGACGGTGGACGAGCCGAACACGCGCGATTTCCAATTCCTGATCAGCGATGGCGAGACGTTCTGCCACGAGGAGAAGCGCGACCTGGTGCACCAGCTGGAATACCCCGTGAAGGATTGCCTGTTTTACCGGCTCACCAACTCGGACCCGCAGGGACGCTACCGGCTGGTCAAGGAAGTTCTCGCGGACCCGCATCGCTCCGTGCTGCTCATCCAGACCAGGCTGGAGGTGAGCGACGAGGCCCTGCGCGGCAAGTTGCGCCTCTATGCCCTGCTGGCGCCCCATCTGGACCGGCACGGCGCGGGCAATTCCGGGCGGTGCGTCGACATCGGCGGCAATCCGTTGCTGCTGGCCGGGCGTGAGCAGGTGCACCTGGTCATGGGCTGCAGCGGCGGGTTCAGCCGGCGCTCGGTCGGCTACGTCGGGGCGAGCGACGGCTGGCAGGACCTGACGCAGCATTTCAAGATGGACTGGGCGTTCCCCGCCGCGGGCCCGGGCAACATCGCGCTGACGGGGGAGATCGACCTGCGCGGCGGCGCGGAGTTCACGGTCGCGATCGCCCTCGGGCGCAGCTGCCAGAGCACGGCGGCCAAGCTGCTGCAGTCCCTCGCGGAGCCTTTCGAGCTGCAGCGCGACGCCTACCTGCGCCAGTGGCAGCGCACCGTGGTCGCGGACCAGTTTGATTTCCACCGGCACACGGCGGACGGCGGCCACCTTTACCGGCTGAGCCGCTGCATCCTCCTCGCCCACGAGGACAAGTCGTTTCAGGGCGCGCTGGTCGCCTCGATGAGCATTCCCTGGGGCGAGATCAAGGGCGACGCCGACATCGGCGGCTATCACCTGGTCTGGACGCGCGACCTGGTGCAGAGCGCGACCGCCCTCCTGGCCTCCGGCCACCGCGGGACGCCGCTGCGCGCCTTGATCTGGCTCGCGGCCATCCAGCGGGAGGATGGCCGGTTTCCCCAGAACAGCTGGATCGATGGCTCGGCCTACTGGTGCGGCGTACAGCTCGACGAGGTGGCCGCCCCGATCCTGCTGGCGTGGCGCCTGCAGCGCGAAGGTGTCGGGTTTGGCCGGTTTGACCCCACCGTGATGATCATGCGGGCCGCGGGCTACCTCATCCGGCAGGGTCCGGTCACCGCCCAGGAGCGCTGGGAGGAGAACGCCGGCTACTCCCCCTCGACGCTCGCCACGATGATCGCCGGCCTGGTGTGCGCGGCGGACTTTGCGAAACGGAATGACGAGCCCGTCGCCGCGGATTTCATCCTGCAGTATGCCGACTGGGTGGCTGCGCACGTCGAGGAATGGACCGTCACCACGGCAGGCGAACTGGTCGCGGGCAACCCGCGCCATTATGTCCGGATCAATCCCACGGATGCCGTGAACCCGGATCCGCACGCCGACCCCAATCGCACGGTCCTGGCCGTCGCCAATGACGGGGGCGAGTATCCCGCGAGAAATGTGGTCGGCGGCGATTTCCTCCATCTTGTGCGGCTGGGCATCCGGGCGGCGGACGATCCGCTGATCCGCGACTCCCTCACCGTCATCGACCGGGTGCTCCAGCGCGACCTGCCGCAGGGGCCGGGCTGGCGCCGCTACAATTACGACGGCTACGGCCAGAAGGACGACGGCGGGGCGTTCGACGGGACGGGCACCGGCCGCGCGTGGCCGATCCTGACGGGCGAGCGCGGGCACTACGAACTCGCGGCCGGGCGTGATCCCAAGCCGTTCATCGCCGCGATGGAAGGATTCGCCAACGCCGGCGGCATGATCAGCGAGCAGCTGTGGGACGCCCCCGACCTGCCGGGGGGAGTCATGAAACTGGGACAGCCTACGGGGGCCGCCATGCCGCTGTGCTGGGCGCACGCGGAATATGTCTCCCTCGTGCGCAGCGCGCACGACGGCGCCTGCTTTGACCGGATCGAGCCGGCCTTCCAGCGCTACGTTGCCAAACCGGTGGCGAGCCGCTGTGAAATCTGGTCATTCCGCCACCCGATCCGGCGGATGCCGCGGGGCAAAACCCTGCGCCTCATTTTCGACGCCGACGCCACGGTGACATGGTCCGCCGATCGCTGGGCGCACACCGAGAAGACGGAAGCCGTTCAGATCCCCGCGCTGGGCGTCTGGTTCGCGGACCTGGCCGCGACGGAAGGGGCGGAGGGTTCGACCATTGAGTTCACCTTTTTCTGGAAGGAGGCCGGCCGCTGGGAAGGCCGGAATTACTCCGTCGCGATCGACGGATCGGCGCCGGCCAAGGCGCTGAAGAATTGAAACTGCGAACGCGCCGGCAGCCACGAAGCCGATCGAAACCGCGTCCTAGGCCGGGCGGCGGTGGCGCTCCACGCGCCAGAGGGAGCCGATGTCGGGCCGGCCCTGCACGCTCCGCCGGTACAGGTAGGTCTCGATGGCGCGGTCGGCAAAAGGCGGCTGCAGTTGCGCGGGCGCGCGCTCGTAAACCTTCTCGGCGACTCCCTCGAACACGTCGAGCTGGGCCAGGCTCGCCGCATCCACTTCCCAGACTTCGCCGATGACGCCGGCCTGGTCCCCGGGCAGGGGGATCATCCCGGGATGCCCGCCGAGGTCGTAGAGCCGGAACCCCGGGATCGTGCGGGCCGCGCCGAGGAATTTCTGGCCGGCCATGAGGTGGTGGTTGCTGCCGCCCTTCTTCAGGGTGCCGTAGACAAAGATCAGGCTCATGGCGTTACATTTCGGATGGATTGCCGCGTCGTCCCGCCGGAGCGGGACTCCTCGCAATGACAAACGGGCTCATGCCACGGGGAGCTCGAGCACGATGGCGGTAGTGTTGTCGCGGCCGGAGTTCTTGATCGATTCCTCCACGAGCAGCTGCGCCGTGGAATGTCCCGCGTGTTCCGCCGGGGGCGTGCGGAGGAGTTCCTCGATGTGGCGATCCCAGAGGCCGTCGGTGAGGCCGTCGGAGCAGATGAGGAACTGGTCACCCGGCTGGTGGCCGACGGCGCCGACGTGCGGCTCGATGAACTGGTGGCCGGCGCCGAGGGCCTGGTTGAGTGCGTTGCGGCGGGGGTGGCTGCGGGCCTCGCGCTCGTTGATCTGCCCCTTGCGGCGCAGCCAGCCGACGTGGCTGTGGTCGTGCGTGACCTGCGTGAGCTTGCCCTCGCGCGGGAGGTAGTAGATGCGGCTGTCGCCCAGATGGGCGAAGTACAGCCATTGCGGGGTAACCCAGCCGAGGCTGAGCGTGGCGCCCATGCCGGCGCATTCCTCGTAGGAGAAGCCGAGTTGGAGCAGGTCGGAGTGGATCGCCCCGAACAATTCCACGAGGATCTCGGCGAACCCGCTCTCCATGCCGGCGGCCGAGAGGCGGAAGGCGCGCGGCAGCAGCTTGGTGATGCGGTCCACCGCGATGCGGCTGGCGAACTCGCCGGACTTCGCGCCACCCATGCCGTCGCTGACGGCGAAGACGAAATCGGTGCCCGCGAGCGACGCCTCGCCGGTCTTGCCCAGGAAACGCACCTCGTGACCGTCGAAGCTCAGCGCGAGAAACGCGTCCTCGTTGTTCGGCCGGAAGCGGCCGCGGTCGGTGATGCCGGACCAGCGGAGGCCGGGGAGGGTGGCGGGGGGGGAGGCGGGGGCGTCCATGATCAGGCGGGCGGCGGTTTCAGCGAAGTCGTGCCCTCGCCGCCCGCCAGCAGGGTGGCGAACTCGAGGTCGATGATGCAGAAGCGGCCGTCGGCGGCGCGGTAGGTGATGTTGCGCATCTCGCGGTCCTCGTGGCGCACGCCGTACTGCTCGAGCTCGGCGAAAATCTCCGTCTGCCGCTCGGCGTTGAGATGGTCCACGCGGGTGCCACAGTTGGTGGTGATGATCTTGAGATTCGGCGGATCGACCTCGAGCAGCCGGGGGACGAAGGTGCAGCCCTTTTCCTCCAGGTGCCGGAGCACGCGCACCTCATGTTCGAACCGCTCCTGCGCCTGGTGGCCGCGGAAGGTCTTGTGCACCCGGCCGTCGTAGCCGATGCGCACCAAGGCGCGGGCGGTGTCCTTCATCTCATGCATGGTGGCAGGCGGCCAGTTTCGGCCGGCCGGGGGCGCTGGCAAGCATGATGACCCAGACAAATACTACGCCGGGCTGGCTGACGAAAACTGCTGACAATGAAATTGATGCCCGAAAAAGCGCCCGGGCGGCAACTTCTGGTTGCCTCTGGCATGCAAGGTGCTGAGTTCAGTCCCGAGTTTTTGGAGTTCTCACGCGCCCCAAACCCTCTAACCCTCAACCCGGCATACTCTCACCCAAACCCGCCTCCAACCTCACAGACCATGGCCAAATACAAACTGGAATACATCTGGCTCGACGGCTACACGCCGCTCGCCAGCTTGCGCAGCAAGACCCAAATCAAGGATTTCACCGGCTTCCCGAAGCTGGCCGACCTGCCCAACTGGGGCTTCGACGGCAGCTCGACGCAGCAGGCCGAGGGCAAAAGCTCGGACTGCGTGCTGAAGCCCGTTGCGGTCTATCCCGACACCACGCGCAAGAACGGCGTGCTGGTCATGTGCGAGGTGCTGATGCCGGACGCGAAGACGCCGCATCCGTCCAACTCGCGCGCGACGATCCCCGATGACCCGGACACCTGGTTCGGCTTCGAGCAGGAATATTTCTTCTACAAGGACGGCTCGCCCCTCGGGTTTCCCGCGGGCGGCTTCCCCGGCCCGCAGGGCCCGTACTACACGGGCGTCGGCTACCGGAACGTCGGTTGCGTGGCGCGCGAGATCGTCGAGAAGCACATCGACATCTGCCTCGATGCCGGGATCAACCTCGAAGGCATCAATGCCGAGGTCGGCAAGGGCCAGTGGGAGTTCCAGATCTTCGGCAAGGGCTCGAAGAACGCCGCCGACCAGATGTGGGTCGCGCGCTACATCCTGTCGCGCCTGACCGAGAGCTACGGCATTGACATCGAGTGGCGCTGCAAGCCCATCCTTGGGCCCTTCAACGCGCCGCTCGACTGGAACGGCTCCGGCATGCACTCGAACTTCTCGACCAAGCACATGCGCGAGGTGGGCGGCAAAGCCTACTTCGAGAAGCTCATGGCGGCGTTTGCCAAGCACATGGACGAGCACATCGCGGTGTACGGCCCGGAGAACCACCTGCGGCTCACCGGCCTGCACGAGACGCAGTCGATCGACAAGTTCAGTTACGGGCTGGCGGATCGCGGCGCCTCGGTGCGCCTCCCGCACAGCTTCGTGAACAACGGCTACAAGGGCTACCTCGAGGATCGCCGGCCGAACTCCGCCGCCGACCCGTACCTGGTCGCCGGCCGGATCATCAAGACGATCCAGTCCGTGCCGATCAAGTAACCGCTCCGCCCGTTTCCCGGGTTTTCAAGGCGCCATCCTTCGCGGGATGGCGCTTTTTTTTCGCGATATTGCAGGCGGCGGGCTTGCTGGCGCTGCCACTGAGCGACGGCCTAGCCCAGCCATGACCAAGCGGTCATCCGAGCCTCCTTTCCAGCCGCTCGTTTTGGGGCAACGCCCCCGCAGGCCGAGCAGGATCAAAATTCGCATGCGACGACTATCGAGCTATCCTGTTGTCAGATAGATTTTTGTCGTCTTCCGCCTGCAGTGAAACGTCACGACTGATTTGGCCATTTGGGATCGATCCATCTCTGTGGTCGTAGACCCGAAGTCTCCAGGTTGATGAGCATCCTTCAACGGCAGATGCTCGATAGTAGGGTTATTACCTTATGGATTTCCCGGACTTAGACGAGATTTAGCCCGGTAATAGGCGGTTACGTCATTCTCATGGTGTAGAAAAATATTCGCAAGATACTCATAACGAACAAAAACAATATCTGTGATCTGAAAAACTAGACAACTAGGGTAAATACCCTAGTAAGTGCCGTTTCTCAAATGCACCCTGATCAAGGCAGTGATATCGGATTCTCCCAACTCGCACCGTCCAAGGCGGCTTTGGACGGGCATTCCATGGTGGCGACGCAACGGACCGCAACGGAACACGTCCAGGCCAGTGGCGAATCACACCAGCGATGATGGCCCTTGCCGGTGCGACCGAAAGGCAAGGACCAGGCGGAATTTAATACCTGCCCACCCGGCAAAGTCATCAAGGCGGCAAGGCATTCTCCCCGCGCAGACCTGCCCCAAAGATTTAATAAAAACAACGCATGAAGCTACACCTACATAAATCGGACTTTAAAAAGAGAACAAAGCCGGAGACGCACACCAAAAAAACCCCGTGGGCCGAGACTGGCTTCCGGATCCTGTTCACGGTGTGGCTGGCGGTACTCGCAATGTTTGAGGCATTGGGCGCCAATTATACCCTCTGCATCCTCGGCGTGCTATGCGCCGCCGGTTACTGGTTCTGGCTGGGCGCTGCAGCCTATAAACTTGGCGCGAAGCTGAGGGGGGCCGCCGGGCCTGGGCCCACCCCCGGCAAAGGCTGCGCGAAAAAGATCGCCCGAAACAATCTCTCCCACGCCATCGGGTCGCAGTTCCTCGCCTGCGGCATCGCTTTCGGGGTACTGGCCTTTCCCATCGGCGTGCTGCACAAAGTCGCCGAGGAACGGAAAGAGGAGGCGAAGTATGACGAAGCCCGACGGATCGAACGGGAGGGCGTACAAGCCCACCGGGAGGCAGAACGGTTGATCAGCGAGCGCCTCAAAAAGGTCCAGCTCGAGCAAGAGCGCGCCAAGCAGGAGATGGTCAAAGCGGATCGGGCCCGCGCGGAAGCCGCCGAACAGCAGGACCAGGCTTTGGAAACAGTGGTGAATCTATGGGTGGCTGCCCACTGGAAGGATATCTCCCTGGGCCACCTGAAAGACTCCCGGCACGGGCGGGATACCGCCTGGTCCCTGGTCTACGTGGACTCACCCTCGCGGAAAAGTTACGGCCTGAAAATCATCGATCCGATCAAGGACGCTCCGGCCGGAGAGATTATCGCGGACTTTAGCACCGACGAGTTGGAGGGCCTTTTGCGCACGCTGGAAAACGCCGAGGAATGGGCGGCGCAATCTGCCAAAAACAAGCTCCGCGATGGTGATGGCAAGCTGCATGCCGTGACGGAAAACAACCGGGCTGAGTCGCAAGTCATCATTTGCAAGAATATCGGCGACGTCCCGCTGCTCGTGGTGAATCCGCCCTTTGGGAATCTCTTCCTCGGGATGGATCAGGAGGGGATCTTGAAAACAGCGCTGGCCGCCGCATTGGCGGAGATCAAGCAACTGGAAGGTGAAGCGATCAAACGGGCGGTGGCAGCGGTGAAGACCCCGGGAAAAGGCAGTTATTCGAACCGGACGCCAAATGTCATGCAAAGCCTGCGGTGAAACGGCGCGGCTGATTTAGTCATCCGGGATCGATCCTTCCCCGTGACTTTGGACCCGACCAAGTAAGCCCTCCGCCTGCTTCCTGGGTATTTCCCGGCGTCATCTTTCGCGGGAGGGCGCCGTTTTTTCTGGGAACGCCGCGGGGGCCCGGCAGAGTTTGGGCGGCGCGGCAACGGCCGCGTTTTTGACCCCGTCCCATGCCCGCCGAGCCCACGACCAGCCGCGCCTCCTTTTGGGAATGGCTCACCGCCGCGATGCTCGTGGCGAATTTTTCCTGGACGACGCTCTGCCTCGGCGGCTTCCGGCCGGAGACGATGGTGGTCACGGGCGCGCTGACCGCGCTGCTGCTGGCGGTGCACCTGGCCGGGCGCGCGCTGGCCCCAGGCGCGGCGGGGCGGAAGTTTCACCCGGCGGGCTGGTGGCTGCTGCCGTTCCTCGCCTACGCGGCGGCGAACGTGATCTGGGTGACACCCGTGCCGTGGCTCGGGTGGCGGGACTGGCTGGGCTGGGCGCAGATGTTCGCGGTGTTTTGGGTGGTGCTGAATGATGTGCGGTCGAAGGCGGCGCGCACGGCGGTGTTCGGCGGGCTGGCGGTGGTGGCTTTCGCCTCGGTCGTGCTCGCGTGCTACCAGCGGTTCGTGCAGCCGGACTGGCTGATGCTCGGGCGGACGCAGGCGGACCAGTTCATCGGGCGGGCGAGCGGGAGCTTCGGCATACCCAACAGCCTGGCGGCGCTGCTGCTGTTGCTCCTACCGCCGCTGGGCGTCCTGGCCCTGCGGCGGGGCGCGTCTCTGGTGCAGCGGGTGCTCTGCGGCTACCTGACGCTCGCGTTCGGGCTCGGGCTGGTGCTCACGATCAGCCGCGGGGCGTGGCTGGCGCTCGCGCTGGTGCTGGCGGCGTGGCCGGTCTTCGCGGCGCGAGGCTCCTGGGCCCGGCGCGCCGGGCTGGCGGCACTGGCAGCCGTGGCGGTGGTGGTGGCGGTCGGCGCGCTTTATTTCGCCCTGCCCAAGGTGCGCGAACGCTTCTTGCTGATGAAGACGGATGCGGGCGAAAAAACCCGGCCCATCATGTGGCGCGGCGCCTGGCAGATTTTCGAAAAGCATCCGGCGTGGGGCGGCGGGGCGGGCAGCTACAACGTGCGCTTCGAGAAATTCCGCCCCGAGCGCTACCAGGACGAGCCGGTGTGGGCGCACAACGACTATCTCAACACGCTGGCCGATTACGGCGTCACGGGTTTTGTGCTGTTCTTCGGCGCGGTGGCGGCGGTGGCCTGGCGTTGCGCGCGCGAGCGGGCGCCACGGCAACGCGACTGGCTCGACGAGCCGGTGCTGGCCGGCGCGCTGACCGCGGGGCTGGTGGCATTCGGGCTCCAGCTGCTGGTGGATTTTCATTTCAAGATTCCGGCGCTGGCGATGGCCTGCGCCACGATCGCCGCGCTGGTGGTCCAGCGCGCGTGGCCCGGGGGCGAGCCGATCGCGGCGGAATCGCGGGGCGCCCGGGCCGGCAACCTGGCGGCGGCGGCCGCGGTGCTGGCCGCCGCGGGATTCTGGGTGCTGCCCCTGTATCGGGCCGAAGCGTTGCGGTACGGTGCGCGGCAAGCCATCAACCGGATGGCGGCGCAGGAGCCCGGTCTGGAGCAGCAGCGCGCGACGCTGGCCCAGGCCCGCGCGGACTTGACGCGGGCCGTGGGGATTTTCCCGGGCAACGGCCAGGCGTGGGCGGATCTTTCCTACGCGACGTCGCTGTGGGTCCACGTCGAGCCGGAGCGGGCCGCCAAACTCGGTCGCGAAGCGGAAGAGGAGGCCGCCTGCGCGCTCGCGGTGTCGCAGGCCGTGCCGGAATTCTGGCTGCGTCGGGGTGTCGCGCTTGACCTGCAAGGTCAGTGGAAAGAAGCGGGCAATGCCTTCGTCGAGGCGCTGAAGCTCGCACCGGCCAGTGCCAGCGTTTGGTTTTATCATGCTTATCACCTGGGACTTAACCCGATATATTCGGACTTGTCCGAGGCGGCGGCGGCGTTCGCCTTGCGTCTTGACCCAGGCAACAAGCAGGCTCAGGCTTTATGCCAACGATTGGCAACTAAGCCTAGGAAGCCTTAAATTTATAGTATTTTATGAAAACCAAACTGCTTTCGTGGATGTTGATCTGTGGCGTGGCCTTGCTGCTGGCCGTCCCGACCCAAGCGGCGACCCGCAACGTTGGGCGCATCGTTGCCGCCAAGGTCCAAGGCATCGTCACCGCGCTCAACAAGGCCGACAACACCCGGAGGCAGCTGCACAACAACGACACGCTTTCCCAAGGCTACATCGTGACCACCGGGGCGAAGTCCAGCGTGATCCTGGTTTTCGCCAATGGCGCGTCGGTGAGCATCGGCGAGGAATCCATTCTCGGCATCGACGAGTTCCTGATGGAGCCGTTCAGCGGCAAGTCCACCGCGGCTTCGACCAAGGAGGAGCCTTCCACGTCCCTGACGAAACTTTCGGTCACGCGCGGCCAGGTGGTGGGCAACGTCAAGCACCTGCACCGCGAGCAGGGCTCGTCGTTTGAGGTCAACACGCCGGTGGGCGCGGCCGGCATCCGCGGCACGACCTTCCGCATCGTGTTCGTCCCCGACAGTTCCGGCAAGATGACCTTCACGCTCAGCACCTCGGAAGGTGTCGTGCTGCTGACCGGCATCAACGGGACGCAATCCCCTGTGCCCGCGGGCAAGGAAGTGACCGCCACCTTTGACGTCGCCCCCGGCACCACGACCATCGTCCCGGGCTCGCTGCAGATCTCGGGCGTCGGCGACATGTCCGCCGAGACGCAGGCCGTCATCGCGAAGGCCGTCAGCGAGATCGTGGAGGTCCAGCCGCCGGCCCCGCCGGCGAACACCGGCAATCCGCCCAGCGCGATCACGCCGGCCAGCCAGACGACGCCCGGCGACGGCAAGGGCTGAGCCGCCCGCGTTTCCCACCAAACGCCCGGTGCCCTCGCGGCCCGGGCGTTTGGTTTTTCAGCCGGCGGCGCCCCGGCAAATCTGCTTTCATTCGCCGGCGGCGCACCCTAGCTTCCGCCGCCGTGGCCACGCCGAAAAAGATCACCGCCTGGTCGTGGCTGCGCCGGCTGCTGCTCCTGGCCGTGCCCGCGTTCTGGTGTGGCCTGAACCACTTCGGGGCGCTGGACGACCTGGAGAACCAGACCCTCAAGCTGCGGTATCATTTCCGGGGCGAACTGGAGGCCCCGGTCAAGGTGATGTACGTCGACATCGACACGCGCGCCATCCAGGAGATCGGCGAGCGGCCGTGGAGCCGGGGGGATTTTGCCCGGGTAGCCGAGGCGCTGCTGGAGGTTGGCAAGGCGAGAGCCGTCGGGTTCGACTTTGTGTTCTCCGACTTCGGCGCGTCCAAGATGGTTGCCCGCGAGGAGTTGAAGAAACAGAACCTGGAATTTGCCAAGGTGATCTACCGGCATCCGGAGATCGTTCTGGCCGCCCAGTACACCCACGGGGAGGCGTTTGCCCAGGAGGGCCAGCGCGACTTTCCCTTCCTGCGGAAGGGCTTCACTCACCCGGAAAAGAACGACGTGCCGGAGCTGCCGCAGGATCCGCTGATGGGACCGACCTATGGCGCGGTCGGTCTGATCGATGTGGATTACGAATTCGGGGGGGACGAGGTGCCGCGCTGGGTGCCGCTGTTTGCCAAGACGATGAATCCCACATACTACCACCTGGCGCTGAAGCTGATGATGGTCGAGCTCGGCCTCGATGACAGCGCGGTGCGGCTGTCCGATGAGACGCTCGACCTGGTGCGGCCGGACGGCTCGACCGCCGTGTCGATCCCGCTGCAGGAGCGGCAGCTGGTGGAGATCAATTGGTTTTCGCGCTGGAACAACAACGCCCTGAACCCGCGCTGGAGCCTCGCGGACGTGCTGTTGTACCAGCGGGAACTGGCGGATCCGAAACCGGAAGTGCGCGCCGCGGCGCAGGATTTTTTCCGCGGCTTCGAGGACGCCATCATCCTCGTCGGTCCGGTGGACCAGCTGTTGCAGGACCTGGCGCCGACCCCGTTCGATGGCTCGCCGGTGCCCAAGGTCGGCCTGCACGGCAACCTCATCAAGACGATCGCGAGCGGCCGGTTTCTCCGGCACCTGCCGGAAGCGGCGGCGGTGGCGGTGACGTTTCTGCTCACCCTGGCGGTCGCGGGGCTGGCGATTTCGGGCGGAGTGAGCAGCTTCCGCTACAAGATCTTCGGCTTGGTGCTGCTTGCGGCGTTTGTGGCGTATGCCTTCATCCTGTTCAAGAATCACGACCTGGTTTTGCCGCTGGCCCTGCCGGTGGGGTCGGTGTTCACCGCGAGCTTCGGGGCGATCGGCTGGCAGCTGCTGGAGGAGGAGAAGCAGAAGGGCCGGATCAAGGGCATGTTCGGCACCTACGTCTCGCCGCAGCTGGTCGAAATCATGGTGGAATCGGGCAAGGAGCCGCAGCTCGGCGGCCACGAGGCCGAGATCACCAGCTACTTCAGCGACATCGAGTCGTTCTCCGCGATCGCCGAAAAGCTCCCGCCCTCGCAGCTGGTCGCGCTGATGAACGAATACTTCACCGCCTACACCGACATCGTGCTGGCGCAGGGCGGGTTGCTGGACAAGTACATCGGCGACATGGTTGTCGCCATGTTCGGCGGCCTGGTGCCGTTGGAGGATCACGCCCTGCGCGCGTGTGTCGCCACCCAGCTCGTGCAGCGCCGGCTCGGTGAACTGCGCGAGAAATGGCGGGCCGAGGGCGACAAGTGGCCGGAACTCGTCTGGCGGATGCAGACGCGCATCGGCCTGAACAGCGGGCTCGCCACCGTGGGCAACATGGGCAGCAGCGCCCGGTTCAACTACACCATGATGGGGGACAATGTGAACCTGGCCTCGCGCATGGAATCCGCCGCGAAGTCCTATGGCGTCTATACGATGGCCGCCGAGCCCACCAAGCTGGCGTGCGAGCGGCACGGGGGCGACCGGGTGGTCTTCCGCCGCCTCGACGTCATCGTGGTCAAGGGCCGCACGCAGCCCATCCCGATCTACGAGATCGTCGGGCTGAAGGAGGATGTCACTGCGCCCACCCGCGAATGCATCGGGCTCTTCGAGCAGGGCCTCACGCGGTATTTCGCGCAGGACTGGGACGCGGCCGGGGCGCTGTTCCGCTGCAGCGAACAGTTGGAGCCCAACCAGGCGGGGCCATGGCCGACCTCGGGGATCAACCCGTCGCTCGTGATGCTCAGCCGGTGCGGCCGCATGCGCGCCCAGCCGCCGGGCCCGAGCTGGGACGGGGTTTACGTGATGAAGGTGAAGTAATCCCGCCGGGGCGGGATCACTTCAGGATCATGTCCTTGACCGTCTTGCCGGCGGGGATCATCGGCAGCACGTGCTCGGTGTAGGGCACGATGATGTCGAGGACGTACGGGCCGTCGTGGTCGAGCATCTCGCGGATGGCGGCCTTGAGCTCGCTCTTCTTGTGCACGCGGCGGCCCTTGACGCCGAAGCCCTCGGCGATCTTGACGAAATCCGGGTAGAGGCCGCCGAGGTTGTCCGGGCTGCCGACGTTGGACTCGTCGCCGAGGATGGTGTTGCCGCGCACGCTGCGGTAGAAGCGGTCCTCCCACTGGACGACCATGCCGAGGTGCTGGTTATTCAGGATCATCGCCTTGGCGGCGATCTTCTCGATGTGGGCGGTGGCCAGCTCCTGGATGTTCATCAGGAACGAGCCGTCGCCGTCGATATCAATGACCTGCTTGTCGGGGCAGGCGACCTTCGCGCCGAGCGCGGCGGGGTAGCCGAAGCCCATCGCGCCGAGGCCGAGCGAGCTGATGAAGCGGCGCGGCTCGTTGAAGCGGTAGAACTGCGCGGCCCACATCTGGTGCTGGCCCACGCCGGTGGCGATGATGGCGTCGCCCTGGGTGAGCTCGTAGAGCATGGCGACGGCCTCCTGCGGGACGATGTGCTTGCTCACCTCGTAGCCGAACGGCTGTTCCTTTTTCCACTTCGCGATCTGGGTGTGCCACGGCGCGGTGTCGGGGGGCGAGAATTTGTTCGCGACGGCGAGGGCGTGCAGGCGCTGGAGCGCGTGCCGGAGGTCGCTGACGATTGGCAGCTGCACGCGCTTGTTCTTGTTGTGCTCGGAGGCGTCGATGTCGATGTGGACGATCTTCGCATGCGCGGCGAACTTGTGCGTGTCGCCCGTGATGCGGTCGTCGAAGCGCGCGCCGAAGCACAGCAGGAGATCGCACTGGTCCACGGCCCAGTTGCCGTAGGCCGCGCCGTGCATGCCGAACCACTGCATCGAGAGCGGGTGGCTCTCGGGGAAGGCGCCCACGCCCATCAGCGTGGTGGCGACGGGCACGTTGGTCTTCTCCGCGAACGCCCGCAGCTCGGCGTGCGCGCCGGCCGAGATGATGCCGCCGCCGACGTAGAGCACCGGCTTTTTGGCTTCGGCGATGAGCGCCAGCACTTCCTTGAGCTGCTCGTCCGTCGCATGCTGGGTGGCGGTGGCGTAACTGTTGCGGAACTCGACCGTGGCGGGAAACACCGGCTGGAACTTCGCCTGCTGGATGTCCTTCGGCAGGTCGATGACGACGGGGCCGGGCCGGCCGCTGCGGGCGAGGTAGAAGGCCTCCTTGAAGATGCGCGGCAGCTCGTGGACATCCAGCACGAGGTAGGAATGCTTCACGACCGGCAGGGTCATGCCGTAGAAATCCGTCTCCTGGAACGCCATCTTGCCGATGTATTTCGAGTAAACCTGGCCGGTGATCGCGACCAACGGGATCGAGTCCATGTAGGCGTCCGCGATCGCGGACATGAGGTTGGTCGCGCCGGGGCCGCTGGTGGCCATGCAGACTCCCACCTTGCCGGTGGCGCGGGCGTAGCCTTCCGCGGCGAACGAGCCGCCCTGCTCGTGGCGGGGCAGGATGGTGCGGATCTTGTCGGTGCGCGCGAGCGACTGGTGCAGCTCGAGCGACGCCCCGCCCGGGTAGGCGAAGATGGTGTCCACACCCTCGCGGATCAGGCACTCGACGACGGCGTCGGCACCATTCATTTCGCGGCCGATCTCGGCCTTGGGAAACGCGGCGGGGGAGGTGTGGTCTTTTTTCATGACGGGCAAATGTAAAAAGGGGCGGGAAGATAACTCAAATTTACGCCCCGGTGGCAAGGCCTCCTTCGCCGGGCCGACGGCGGCCAGGCCGCCCTTTTCGGGAGCAGGGCGGGGTCTTGATGGTGATATCGTGTCATAACGATTTCGGTTGGCGCGTTGGCGGGGCGGAGGCAGTTTCGGGGCATGTTGAAACTGCTTTTCGTCGGCGACATTGTCGGCCGCCCGGGCCGGGACATCGTCAATGAGCGGCTGGCGGCGCTGCGCGTGGAGCACGGCATCGATTTCGTCATCGCCAACGGCGAGAACGCGGCGGCCGGTGCGGGCATCACGGGCACCATCGCGAAGTCCCTGCTCGGCGCGGGGGTCGACGCCATCACGCTCGGCGATCACGTCTGGGACCAGCGCGGCTGGGAAACGGAAATCGCGCAGATGGAACGCGTCTGCCGACCGGCGAACCTGCCGGCGTCCAACCCCGGCGAGGATCATCTCATCATCGAGGCGCGCGGCTTCCGCGTGGCGGTGTTCACCGTGCTCGGCCGCACCTACATGGGGCTGAAGGCCGACTGCCCGTTCCTCTGCGTGGACCGGATGCTGGAGCGGCTGAAGGCCCAGGCGGACGCTTTCATCGTCGAAGTGCACGCCGAGGCGACCTCGGAAAAGCAGGCGCTGGGCTGGTATCTGGACGGACGCGTGACGGCGGTGATCGGCACGCACACCCATGTGCCGACGGCGGACGCCTGCATCCTGCCGAAAGGCACGGCGTTCATTTGCGACGTAGGCATGACCGGGCCGTATGCGAGCGTGCTGGGGCGCGAGGTCGCGCCGGTGGTGGCGAAATTTGTGGACGGCATGCCGCGGCGCTTCGAGGTCGCGACCGGCGACGTGCGGCTGTCGGGCGCGCTGATCGAAATCGGCGCCACGATGGGCCGCGCGGAAAAAATCGAGCTTCTGACGGTCCGGAAGTAGGCGCGGGAGGCGAATCTAAAGCGCAGTCCTTTTTGGTTCATCGCTTCCGCCTATTTGACGCCATTCAAGCGGAGTAATTCATCGGCTTCTTTTATTCCTTTGGCCCTTGCCGCCTTCAGCCACCTCTCACCTTCAGCCTCTTCCGACGGTTGCTTGGACCGGATAAGTTCGAATCCAAGATTATACATCGCTCGGGCGTCACCAGACTCTGCTGCAATTCTATAGTACATCAACGCCTTCTCTCTGTCGGACGTGATGAACGTATGATATCTGCCCAGCCGCGATGCAGCCTGTGGATCGCCTTTCTTCGCCGCCCTCTCAAGGGATGGCAGATCAGAGTCAGAAATCCAAGACGGCTGGTTCAGCATCACAGATTCGTTTGGTGGCCTGCTCGGCCTGTGCGCACAGGCGCAGAGGACAACAAGACAGAGAAAGACACTGTAACGCATGACGGTATGTCAGGCCGTTCAGTTATCCGTCAGCGCCACTAAAACAGGCGCGGGCTTAACTGTGCACGACGCCGGCTTCCTCGTAGGAGCCGAGCTTCCGGTAGCGGTCGTAACGCGCATTGAGCAGCGTCTGCGTATCGAGGCCGCGCAGGTCGTTGAAATGTTTCTGCAGCGCGTATTTCAGCGCGGCGGCGGCCTGCGCGGGATCGTTCTGCGCGCCGCCGAACGGCTCGGGGATCACCTCGTCGACCACGCCGAGCTCCTCGAGCGTGCCGGCGTTGAGCTTGAGCGCCTCGGCGGCCTTGGGCGCGGCCGCGCGGTCCTTCCACAGGATGGCGGCGCAGCCCTCGGGCGAAATGACCGAGTAGTAGCTGTTCTCGAAAATGAGCACGCGGTCGGTCACGCCGATGCCGAGCGCGCCGCCGGAGCCGCCTTCGCCCACGACCACGGCGATGGACGGGACGCGGAGCATGGCCATCTCGCGCAGGTTGACGGCGATGGCCTCGGACACGTGGCGGGCCTCGGACTCGACGCCGGGGAAGGCGCCGGGGGTGTCGATGAAGGTCAGGACGGGCAGGTGGAAGCGCTCGGCGGTCTTCATCAGGCGCAGGGCTTTCCGGTAGCCCTCGGGCTGGGACATGCCGAAGTTGCGCTCGATGTTTTCCTTGGTGTCGCGGCCCTTCTGCTGGGCGATGATCATGACGGCGTCGCCGTTGAAGAACGCCGGGCCGCCGACGAGGGCACGGTCATCCTTGAACTGGCGGTCGCCGTGCAGCTCCTGGAAGCCCTCGCAGATCATGCCCACGTAATCGAGGGCGTAGGGCCGCTTCGGGTGGCGGGCGATCTGCACCCGCTGCCAGGGGGTGAGGTTGGAGTAGATGTCGCGCTGGGTCTGCTCGATGCGCTGCTCCATGGACTTCACCTCGGCCGAGAGGTCGAGGTTGTGCTCGAGGGATTTCTGGTGGAGGGCTTCGAGGTCCTTGGCGAGTTCGCGCAGGGGCTTCTCGAACTCCAGGACGTAGGCTGGCTTTTCCATCGCCGCAAAACCTAGGCGGGGCGCGGGAGGGGTGTCAACGGGCGGCGCGTCACTTAATGCCATCCGCTTGCTGGTCGGGGTTTTTCAGCTGGTCCTGCCAGCTGCCGATTTTCGCCTGCGCGCCGAAATACTCGGCCTTGGTCTTGTCGCCGCGCTCCATCCAGATGCGCGACAGGGTGGTGTTGATGAAGAGATCCCGGGGCTGCAGGGCGTGGGCCCGCTCGGCGGCGGCCAGGGCGGCGTCGAGCTGGCGGAGGGAGAAATTCACCTCGGCCAGCGCGTGCCACGCCTCGAACGATCCCGGCGCCGCGGCCGTCGCACGGGCGAGTTTGGCCAGCGCCGCCGCGCTGTCGCCGGCGGCGTAGTCGGCGGTCGCGTCCTCGATCAGGGTCTGGAGTTCGTCGGCGGTCATGCGGTGGCGGAGTGTGGCGGGAGGCGGGAAAAAAGAAAGGACGGCCTTGCGGGCCGTCCTGCCAATCAAAGTCGGAACGTGGGCGGGTTATTTTTTCAGGTCGGCCTCGATGCCGATCGTGACCGCGACTTCCTCACCGATCGCCGTGCCAAGCCACGCCGGCCCGTTCACGCCGAAATCATGACGTTTCAAGGTGGTGGTGACCTCCCAGCCGGAGACATAGGCGCCCATCAGGCCCGGGCCAAAGCCGAGGAGCTTGGCCTGGAGCACGACCGGCTTGGTGACACCCTTGATCGTGAGGTTGCCCGTCACGTCGTAGGTATCGGCGCCGGTCTTTTTCCAGGACGTGCTCTTGAACGTGATGGTCGGGTGCTTGGCGGAATCGAAGTAATCGGCGCCCTGCACATCGGCGTCGCGCTTCGCGCTGCGGGTGTCGAGGCTCTTGATCTCAATGACGGCCTCGACCGAGCTCTTTTCGAGGTCGGCGCGGTCGACGACGAGGGTGCCGCTGAACTTGGTGAAGCTGCCGGGGATCTTGCTGAACACGTGCCGGATGCTGAAGCCGACCGAGGAGTGAACCGGGTCGATGTTATAAGTCTCGACCGCGGCGCGTGCCGGGACGAGCAGGCCGAGGGCCAGACTGGAGACGAAGAGGAGTCGATGGAGTTTAGTCATGATGAGGAAAGAGCTGCGGAATGAACGCAGGTTTGGCCGCGGCGCAACTCAGAGGATCAACATCGCATCGCCGTAGCTGAAGAACCGGTACTCGCGGGCGATGGCCTCGGCGTAGATTTCGCGGCACCAGGCCATGCCCTCGGCCGAACCGGGCGTGAGGAATGCGCCGACGAGGCACAGCAGGGTGGAGCGCGGCTGGTGGAAGTTCGTGATGAGCGCGTCCACGCCCCGGAACACGCGCGGCGGGTAAATGAACAGCGCCGCCTCGGCGAGGTGGGGAAGGCCCTTCGACAGGCTCAGGGCTGTCGGCGCTGAATGCGCCGACAGAAAATCCTCGACCGAGCGCACCGTCGTGGTGCCGACGGCGACCCGGCGGCCGGCCAGCGGCGGGAACAACGCCTGCTGGGTGGCGGCGGGGAGCTCGTAGACCTCGCGGTGAATCTGGTGGGCCTCGATGGTCTCGGTGGTGATGGGCTTGAACGTGCCCAGGCCGACATGGAGGGTGACCTCGGCGGTGTGCACACCCTGCCGGTCGAGCTGCGCGAGCAGCTCCGGCGTAAAATGCAGTCCGGCGGTGGGGGCGGCGACGGCGACCTGCCGGTCGCGGTCGGCATAGACGGTTTGGTACCGCTCGAGGTCGTCGGCCCGCCGCGAGTCGTCGGCGCGCTCAATGTAGGGCGGCAGCGGGACGTCGCCCAGCCGGCCGGCGACGGCGGTGATCGGCTGGCCGTCGGGCGTGGTGAAACGGACGAGCGCGGAGCCATCCAGTTCCTTCGCGATAATTTCGCCGGTGAAGGCGCCGGTCGGGTGCGCGAACGTGGCGCCCGGGGGCAGTTTTTTGCCGGGTTTGACGAGGCAGCGCCAAGTCTGACCGCCCTCGGCGGGACGCAGAAGGAAGCACTCGACCTGCCCGCCGGTCGGGCGCCGCGCGTGAAGCCGCGCCGGCAGGACGGCGGCGTTGTTGCGGAAAAGCGTGTCGCCCGCCTGCAGGTATTCCGGCAGGTCGGCGAAGGTGCGGTGGGCGAGGGTGCGGGCGGCGCGATCGACCACGAGCAAGCGCGACTGGTCGCGGCGGGCGGAGGGAACCTGCGCGATCAACCGCGGCGGCAGGTCGTAGTCGAGGAGAGTGGTCGGAAGCGGCGGCACGAAAGGGAAATATTTTGGGCGGTTTGCGGGCGTATAATTACTTACATGGATTTGGGCCCAAAGGGAATCGATGATGTTAGAGCGTGTGAATCAGGGGGATGCCAGCGGTGGAGAAAATATAGCAACTTTTTTACTACCAAGGCATTGCAAGGACAACTTGCCGGCGCCTCGCGATAGTGCTCAACAATGTCGTGCTGTGTCCGCAGCCGTCGCAATGAAGAAAAACCACCGCTCGTTCTATCTGCTCGGCATCATTGGCCTGGCTCTGGCTGGTTGCCAGAGCGCGCCCGTAGCGACCGCCCCGGCGGCGAAGCCCAAGCCGGTGGCAGTTGAACAGGAAAAGGTCTACTCGAACATCAGCGTCAGCGAGGCGAAGGGCGTCTCGTCGCCCTTCAAGACCGCGCAGGGGACCGTCTTCCCGGAAAACAAGATGGGCTACAAACTCATGATGAGCCGCGACGTCTCGATGCCCAACCTGCTGGCGACGCAGCTGGCGAACTCGAACATCATGATTCAAATCCGCCTCTACAACCGGGCGGATTCCGCCCAGACGCTCGACATTGTCTGCGCCCGCGGCGAGGACCGGACCACCTACCAGGCCAAGGGCGTGGTTTTTCCCGCCAAACTGGCCCGGGACATCACGTTCACGGTCACCGAGGCGGAAAGCCAGAATCTCAGCGTGATCGTGACGCGGAGCCATTAACCCGGCGGCCGCCACGAGGCAGAGGATGCGATGACGACGTCGGACGAGCACCAGACCTTCCGCCTGTTCCTCCGGATCATCGCGATGGCGCAGTTTGCGACGGCGGTCTACGCCGCGGCCGCCCTGGTGCTGGTCCTGATGTTTTATTCCGATGCCGCCAGCCGGGCGGTGAGACCCAACCGCGCGGCCGAGTTGAGCGCCCCCGCCGCCTATCGGCCGGCGGTGGTCGGCCTATCCACCGTCGCGGTGCTGGCGCTGGCGGGGAATCTCGCGTCGGGCGTGTGCGTCTGGCGGCAGCGGAACCGGCGATTCTCGATCGGGATCGCCGCCGCCAGCCTGCTGCTCTTTCCGGTGGGCACCGTCATCGGCCTTGCCACGCTGGTGGCGCTGCGCCAGAAACCGATCCGCGAGCTTTACGCTGACTGATAACCGGTCAGAACCGCGGCCGCACCCTTTCCGCCCATGAAATTCCTTTCGGCCTTCTTCCTGACATTTTTCCTGGCGCTGGCAGCGTCCGCGTCCGACAGCCCGCTGGCCCCGGCCATGGCCGGCACGCGCAACGTGTATTTTCGCGTCGTGCTCGAGCGGCCCAACGGCATCGACATGCGGGAAAACGCCATGCCCAAGTCGGTCATCGCGGCCATCGAGCTGCGCGGGGCATCCGTCCGGCCGAACCGGACCAGCGCGATTGTGAGCTACTGGATTTTTTTCAAGAACGGCGACTTTGCCACCTGCGACATCCTCAACGACCCGGCCAAAGCGAAGCTGAGCTACGAGAAGCTCGAGGTGGAGTTCGCGGACGCACCCCACACTGGGCCCAAGTGGAACCGGGAGGGGGAGAATATCGTAATTGGGAACCGCTATTATTCGCTCCGGACGATGCCGGCCAATGATCCGGGCACGGGTGGCCGGAAGGGCGAAGTGGAAATCGCGGTCCTGGACGGCAAGGAGAAGGTCTATTTCTATTTTGGGGAATTCGTCGGGCCCTAGCGCCCGGGCCGGCCGGCCGGAGTGAAAGCGGCCGGCGAAATTGCTTGTCACCCCTCTTGGGCAAAGCGTAATACCCGCCACTCGTCTCCTGACGAGGCCAGCTACTTCGCCGAACTAGCTCAGTTGGTAGAGCAACGCTTTCGTAAAGCGTGGGTCATCGGTTCAAATCCGATGTTCGGCTCCATTTTCTCCCCGCCCCCGTCCGGCTCCGCCGTCCACCGGGGCCTAGTTGCCGCCGATGCGGTCGTCGGGGAGCCCGCCCTGCAGTTTGCGGTGCAGCCGCAGCGCCTCGATTTCCGCGCGGAGCTGTCGGGCGAAGAGTTCCAACCGGCGCCGGACATCCAGGGTCTCGAGGAGCTGCTGCTTCAGCGCGCTGTTGTCGCAAAGGCTGAACGCGGCCAGGTCGATGAAGACCTCGGGATCCTCCACGGTGCGGAGAAATTCCGCCAGCTCGGCCGGCACGGGCGCGCCGAACTTCTGCTTCAGGGCGATGAGCCGGGCGAGTTCGCCGCGCAGGCGGGCGTTTTCGGCCGGCGCTGCACCGGGTTCGCTCGCGAGGGCGCACACCCGCCCGCGGCGGTACGGCTGGTCGTCGAGGATTTCGAGTAATTTGACGCGGCAGAGCCCCTGCAGAAGGAGGTTGGAGGTGCCATCCGCGTTCTTCTGGCAGGCCCGCACGATGCCCACGCTGGCCACCCGGTGGGGCGGCTCGAATTGCCCCGGCTGGCCGAGCAGACGGGGGTCGAGCCCGGTGACGGCGAACAGGCGGTTGGTGGCGAGCACCTCCCGGAGCATCTGCCGGTAGCGCGGCTCAAAGATATGGAGCGGCAGCAAGGCCTGCGGAAAAAACGCCACGTTGGGCAGTGTCATGACCGGCACCTCGTCCGGCAGCGTGATTTCCATCTCCATGCGGCACAGGCTAGGCCCGCGGCCCGAAAATTCAACTGTGACGCCCTGTGACACTAATCCGGCGATTCCCCGGGAGAGTGGGACAAGATGGCTTGGATCGGGGTGATCTTGGCGATGCCAGAAACCGGGTGTGATTTTTTAAGATACTAGCGTGTAACAGGTAAAGAATGCCAGACTGATTGGGCATGTGCATTGCTAACAGGAGGGCATGAGCAGAATTCTAGGCATCGATCTAGGCACCACTAACTCCTGCATGGCGGTCATGGAGGGTGGAGAACCTGTGGTCATTCCGAACGCCGAAGGCGGTCGCACGACCCCGTCGGTAGTCGCATTCACCAAGAGCGGCGAGCGTCTGGTCGGCCAGGCCGCCAAGCGGCAGGCCGTGACCAATCCCAGCAACACCGTCTTCTCCGCGAAGCGCCTGATCGGGCGCAAGTTTTCCGAGATCAGCGCCGAGGCCAAGAACATGCCGTTCAAGGTCGTCGAGGGCAAGAATGGCGACGCCTTCATCGAGGTGAAATCCGGCGACAAGACCGAGCAGTTCGCGCCGCAGCAGATCTCGGCGTTCGTGCTCGGCAAGATGAAGGCCGACGCCGAGGCCTACCTGGGCGAGAAGATCACCCAGGCGGTCAT
>CAIQKV010000071.1 GCA_903872505.1 uncultured Opitutia bacterium | reverse complement strand
GCCTACAACACCCGGCTGATGATGGCCGAGTTGCGCGCGCGCGGTTACCGCCGCATCGGCCTGATCCTGCAATATGAGGTCTTCGAGCGCAGCCTGGGCATGGTGCCGGGAGCCTACCTCGCCGAGCAATACCTGCTGCCGGAGGCGGACCGCGTGGCGCCGCTGATCACGCACAAGGTCACCAAGGCCTCGCTGCGCCAGTGGCTGCGCGAGCAGCGCGTCGATTGCGTGATCCTGAGCCACGATGCGTTCCAGCTCCGGGCGTGGATCGATGAGCTGGGCTATGAGGTCCCGGGCAAACTGGGCGTCTGCCTCGCCACGCTTTACGGGCCCTGCGAGGGCCTGGCCGGGATCGACATCCAGCTGGACCTGATCGGGGAAACCGCGGTTCGCAGTGTCGTGTCCATGCTGCAGCAGAACGAGCGCGGCCTGCCGCCCTATCCGCGCTACGTGACAGTCGAGGGCCGCTGGGTGGACCGGCCCTCGGTGCGGCCGCGGCCGTCCGCCCGGGTCAACGCCCAAAGCAGCGCGCTCGCCCACCAGATGGTCTAGGGCGGGACGTTGCGCTCCAGGCGCAGGAACACGACGCCATGGCGGGGCACGGTGCCCGACCAGCCGGTGGCCGTCGCCCCGCCGGCGGGGCCGCCGCGCCAGAGATCGTGCGCCCGCCACGCGCCGCTTTCCGACATGAGCTGCGACCAGGCCACGTGCACTTCGGCCGCCTCCTCGTCGCGATTGAACAGGCCGACGGCCACCGCGCCGCCCGCGAGCGGACGCACCCAGGCCTCGGTGGTCTCGCTGAGCACCACACGCCGGGCGGGGCGGGCAAGGGGATCCTGGTTCACGGCGATGGCCTCGTCGTTCGAGAGAAACGCGATGGCGGCCGCGTCGAGGGAGGCCGCATCACCGGCGAGGAGGAGGGGTGAGCCGCGCAGGCACCAGAGCGCGAAATGCGTGCGGCGCTCATCCGGGGTGAGGCGTACCTCATGCAGTTTCCGGTTCATCCCGATCTGCCCGATCATGAGCATGTCGAGGTCGTTCCAGCTGCCGGGCCCGGTGGCGGGGTCGCGTTCCTCCCCGAAAAATCCGGCGGCGGAGATCGCGCCCCAGGTGTCGTTCAGGTCGGCGCCGGTGCGCCAGAGCTGGCCGCCGACGGCCGCGCCCCACGTTTCAACCGCGCCGAGACCGTACTGGCAGAGGCTGAAAACAATGTCGCGCGGCTGGGCGCGCAAGGCGGCGCCCATGCGCTCGTAGGGCCGCATGCATTCGGCGCGCTCCAAACCGGGCGCCTCGAGGTAATACGAGCACCAGTCGTACTTGAGCAAATCGAAGCCCCAGCCGGCGAACTGCGCGGCGTCCTCGGTCTCGTGTCCGAAGCTGCCGGTGCAGCCGCCGCACGTGAGCACACCGGGCGAGCTGTAGAGCCCGGCCCGGAAGCCCTGCTCGTGCAGCCAGGCCGTGAGCGCGGGCATGTCCGGGAAACGCGCGTTGGGCCGGATCCGGCCCTGGGCATCGCGGGCCTCGCCCCGCAGCGCGGGGTCGTGGTCCGGCACCTTGTAATAGCCGGCCACCCGGCCGGTCGCCTCCCGCTCGCGGAGCCGCTGCAGGATCGCACTGTCGGCCAGCGGCCGGGTCATCCAGAAGTCATCCAGGTTCACGTAGGTCCAGCCGTGATCCGCCAGCCCGGTGCGGAGGAGCGCCGCCGCCGCTTCCCGCACCCAGACATCGGAAACTTTTCCGGACATGCAATACCAGGAGGACCAGCCCATCGGTGGCGTCAGCGCCAGCGTGTCGCCGACCACGATGGCCAGTTCGCCCGCCACACGGCCGTGGGCGTTCTCGGCGCGGAGCTTGACGATCAACTCGCCCTTTGCCGCCGGGGCCGTGCCGCGGATGACCTGGTGCTCGGGATCATACGTGAAGCCCGCGGGCAGTGCCTCCACGGTGATGCGCAGCGGCCGGGCGCCGGACACATTGACCCGCTGCAGGAACGGATGACCCGGCCGCACGCCGACGCGGGCGGGCGTGTTGATGCGCGGGCTGGGGCTCGGCGCAACCGGGGGCAGTGCATCGGGCTCGGGTCGCGGTGCGACCGCGACGGGGGCGTCGCCGGCGTGTATGATGACCGGCTCGAGCCAGTCGGCGCGGGCGTGGGCTTCGCCGCGGACATCGGCCACCAAGACGAGGCGCCGGATGCCGGTCAGCGGCACAACGACGGTCACGGCCGGCCCGCCGCGCTGCTGCCAGGGTCCGCGGTAAATCACGCGCCCGTCACCCACCAGCAGAAACCGGACGGTGGTCAGCCAGCCGCTGGTCTCGTCCGCGCCGGTGAGTGCGCGAAACTGCTCGGCCCGGCCGTCGAGGGCGAGTTCCAGCCGGCTCCCGCCGACGGTGCCGAAGCCCGCCGCGAAGGTCTTGCCACCGACGCGCAGCGGGCCGCCGATGCGCCCGCCCGCCTGGCCGGCCTTGGACACCGACCAGTCGCTTTGCATTATCTCGCGCAGGTCCAGCGCGTCCACCCGGGTCTCGGTGCCGGGCAGTCGCGCGGTCAAGGCGAGGACGAGGGCAGCGAGGCCGAGCGGATACTTCAGGCCGCGCTGTAAGGGACGGTAAGGCAGGCCGGGGGTTTTCATGTCTGGGCGGTTAAGTCGATGGTGTTGACGGTGCGGCCATTCGCCGAGCGCCGGAAAGTTGCGGCACCGGCGCCGCGCAAATCAAGGCTCAGCCGGTCCTCGCGGCCGGCGTGCTTCACGATCGCCTCGTGGCAGCCGGGCGCGGTTTCAACCAGGGTCAGGGCATAGTCCGGCGGTTGGTCGCGATAGGGCACGATCAGCATGGCGGTGAGGCCCGGCGGCGTGCCGCGCCACGTGTATTCCAGCTGAGGGGAGGGGATCATGGTGCCGTTTTCCGGCGAGAACCAGCCGCGGAGCGGATCACGATGGCCGGACCAGATTTCCAGGCGCGTGCCCGCGGGCACGGCCGGAATCAGCCGCACATTGGCGTCGGGGTTGCGCGTGTGCACGGAGAGACCGTCGGATTCGACGACCGTTTCGGAAGGCGTGAGCAGCCAGCGCAGTGAGAAGTCGTGTTCGCCCGGGCCAAGGGTGCGGTCGATGACCAGCCAGTATTCGCCCTTGGCGAAGAGCAGTCCGCGCTGCCAGCGCACGTCCGGGGCGGCGTCGAAACCGGCCGGATGGCTGCCCCAGGCCCAGTCCACCTCTGGGCCGAGCCGCCAGCTGGCGTCCGTCAGTCCCTTGCCCTGCCGCAGGGAATGCTCGCCCCAGATCTGCAGTGGGGAGCCGTCGACCATCAGGGTATTGTAGCCGGCGGAGGCAAAGTAGGGCACGAACTCCGGCTCGTAATAGGCGTAACGGCCGGGAGCCGTGACCAACGTGCGGCCCCGGGCGTAAAGATCCAGGGCCAGGCTGGTGCGCTCGAGGTTGTGGTAATCGCCATTGTGGAAACAGGCGACCATCGCGTCGCGCTTGAAGCCATCGCGCAGGATGAAGGCGCCGGCCTCGGGCAGGATATGGCTGGTGTGGGCAGGAGGCTGGCCCGCCTGGCCGGCGGTGGCGACGTAGTGCCAGTCAGGGCGTTTGAAAGTGGCGGCCCCCGCCGACAGCCAGCGGCCAAATCCCGGCAGGTCCGAAGCCGTGATTTGCGGGACAGTGCCGTCAGGCTTCTGCACGTTGGCGATCCAGTCCGCCAGCCGCTCAATCCCGACCCGTGCCCCCGGTTCCAGGACATCGGTGTAGCCCAGCTTGGCGACCTGGGGATAGAAGCTCAACGGCCACGCGGCGGTCAGGCCCGTGTAATGCGGGCAGAAGTGCAAGCGCTTCAGGGTGCCATCGGCCCGCAGCTCGGTCTGGAAAAAGCGGTTGGCAAAATCAAAGCACCGCTGCCGCCAGACCGGCGCCCGCTTAAACTCGGGAAACAGGATGCCGGGGTAACCCAGGCCGGAGGCTTCGCCCAGCCCCCAGATCCAGGGGTGCCACACCGCCCGGCGCAGGACATCCTCGGCCCCCTGCGCGATGTGCAGCAGCAGGCGGAGCTTGAAGTCCGTCGGAAGGTGCGGGGAGGGAAGGAACATGAACCAGCTCCGGGTCAGGCCCGAATGGCTGAGGGCATCGCCCAAGCGGAAGGCGCATTGCACGACCGCCTCGTCCTTGACCCACTGGTCGAACACCAGCCAGCTCTCGAGCAGGCGCAGGAATTGCCGAGCCGCCTGTTCCTGCGCCGCGGCATCGCCCTGCAGGTAGTACACATCCAGCGCCCGCAGCCAGTACATCCGGCGCAGCAGGCAGCGCGGCTGGAACACCGGGTCGTAGCGGTCTCCCGCCCAGAAAATATGGCTGCACCAGTCGATGGCGCGGTCCGTCGAGAAGTCGAACTGGTGGCCGGAGGCATAGAGGTGGCCTGCCGCGACGCGGGCGGGCACGTTCTTCCACAGTTGCTCCGGCGTCGAGGCCGCCCCCCATGGCATGGCCGGGTAATCCTCCGGCCCCGCCAGGTCCCAGAAGCCGAGGCAGCGCTCCGACCGTTTGCCGAGATAATACGCCAGCAGGAGTTCGCCGGCCGCCGGCAGGTCGTTGCGGCCGACCGCGGCCTTGACGGCTTCGAGTCCGGGATAATCGAGGTTCAGTTGCTCAAGGAGTGCTTGCATGGGAGGAATTCGGGACGGGATCGGGCGGGGTGAAATTCAGGTCGCCGCCGAGTTTTTTCCACTGGGCGAGGAGGGCGAGGAGGGCGGCCAGGGCGAGCAGGGTGAGCACGCCGCAGAAGATGAAGACGTAGCGGTAGTCGCCGATCCGCTGGAGCAGCCAGCCGACCAGCGGCGGGGTGAGGGCGAGGCTGACCATGCCCAGGATGTAGTTGGCGCTGAGGAACTGGCCGTAGCGCTCCCGCGGGAGCAAGCGCGGGGACAGCGCCGTGAAGGCGCCGAGGAAGACGGCGATGGCGGCCTGGTTCAGGCTCCACCAGAGCAGCAGGGTCGACTTGTTGTCCACGAGCCAGAAGCAGGCGAAGTAACTCATGGCGGTGAGCAGCATGCCCGCGATCGAGATGCGGATCGGGTGGAAGCGGTCGACGAAGAATCCCACGAGGAAGAAGACCGGGATCGTGACCAGGTAGGTCCACCCCTTGACCTCGCCGAAATCCTGCAGCGTCAGGCCGAGGGTGGGCGCGTAGCCGGGCTGGCCGGCCGAGGTGCCGAAGAAGACCACGAACCCGAGCGGCACGAGGGAGGCCCAGAAGAAAAACGAGATGGCGAAAAAACTGAGGTAGAAGGGATGGCGGAAGCAGGTCTGGAAATACTCCCGGACCGCGCCCAGCCGCCCGCCCGGCGCCGGGGGCGGCGGCGGCGGGTACTCGCCCTCCTTCACCTGCCACATGCTCAACCCGAAGGTGACGGCGAAGAGGAGCCCGACCAGCAGGTAGACGTGAAAGGTGTGAAACTCGACCCAGCCGAGGGCCCAGCGGTTGAAGGCCAGGCTGCCCAGCGCGCCGACGGCGCGGAAGATGCCGCTAAACTTGCCCATGACCTCCGCGGGAATCACATCGGGGATGAGGCAGGCGTAGCCTTGCGCGATGAAGGCGTTGAAAAACAAAAAGAGCACGACGCAGCCCATGATCCAGGCGATCGAGCAGCCCGCGACGGTGAACGCGCCGCCGCCGAGGGACGCCAGGAGGCGGTGCAGCCAGACGCCGGCGGGCTGGACCGCGCCGAGCAGCACGAGGCTGAGCGTAACGGGTGGGATGGCCCATAGCAGGAAGGGACGGCGCCGGCCCCAGCGGCCCCGGTGCCGGTCGCTCCGGGTGGCGACGATGGGCGACCAGAAGAACAATATGATCGAGGACAGGCTGCCCACCAGGCCGATCAGCGTGTCGCTCGCGCCCTGCCACCGCAGGAGCAGCGCCGTGGCGGTGGGCATCGTCTCAAAGATCTGGAAGAAAAAATCGCCCCAGAGCATCCAGAAGCACACCAGGATCAGTGCGCCGCGCGTGTAGGTCAGGGTGCCGACGCGATAAACCTTGGGTGCATCCGGGCCGGGCGCGGGGGCGAGGGCGGGGGTGGACTCAGCGGACATGAAACGGATGGACGGGGTGGGGCGGCGGAAAAACCTGACCGCCTCAGGCTCATGGCGGCCCGGCAGGCGGCAACGGCCGGTTCTTTCTAATTGTAGCAAGCGGGGCGGCGCCCGCTGGAATTTCAGGACGCGGCGGAGCCCAGGTTGTTGCCGTAGGCGATCGTCAGGACGGCGGCGACGAGCACCACGAGGGCGACCGCCAGCACGCGCAGCGTGCGCGGCCGGCAGCCGCGCCACTCGTACAGCACGAGCCCGAGGACGTTGCTGAACGCCACCAGCAGGATCATGTGGAGGGCCCAGCTCGAGAAGCCGTAGGGGCCCATGCGGGTGTGGCCGAGCCCGTAGAAAAAGAACTGGCAGTACCACAGCAGGCCGCTCAGCGCGGCGAGCGTCCAGTTGGCCGCGAGCGGCGTGGCCCCGGAGGTGTATTCCCCGAGCGTGCGGTTCCGCCGGCCGAGCCACAGGCAGTAAAACGCCGAGGTCATGAAGGCCCCGGTGTTGGAGAAGAGGTAGATGACGTTGCCCTGGTAATGCCCGGCCCCGTGCGCCGCCGCGACGTCGGCCACGGGCTGGCCGGCGGCGAGGGAAAAACTGAACACCGCCGACAGCACGCCGGCGAGGAGGCAGAGCGGCACGCCCTTCCGCGCCGAAAACGTCGTGGGCACCAGCGCACCCTGCAAATCACCCTGCTTGAGCCAGCTCGACCAGCCGCAGATGCCGATCCCGATCGCCCCGATCATGACGCCGCTGATCACCCAGCCGCCACCCTGGCCGGTCAGCGTGGCGCCCAGCCGGCCTGCGACCAGGGGCGGCAGGAGCGTGCCGAGGACGCTGGAGAGCCCGACCGCGATGGAATAGGTCAGGGCAAAGCCCAGGTAGCGGATGGCGACCCCGAAGGAGATGCCGCCAATCCCGTAGAGCGCGCCCAGCCCGAACGAGCGCAGCATCGCCGCCTTCGGCGCCTCCGTGAGCACGGCGTTGAGTTCGGGAATAGTCAGCAGGGCGCCGACGACCGGCAGGATCAGCCAGCAGAACGCCGCCTGCGCGAGCCAGTAGGTTTCCCACGACCACACCCGGATCTTTTTCTGCGGCGTGTAACAGAGCGAGGCGCAGAGTCCGCCGCAGGCGTGGAACAGGGTGCCGAGGATGGGATTGGAAGGAGCGGACATAGGGGCAGGGGTTTTGGGAAAAAGGGGCGCGTGGCGGAGCCGGCGACCGCTGCCGGAACAGCGGGGGAGGCGGGCGGGATGCCGGCTGGCGGGCGGGGCGGCCGCGGGTCAGTGGGCTCGGGCGTAGGGCGTCCGGGTGATCGTCTCGATCATCGCGCGGAAATTTTCCATGGGCGTGTCGAGCTGGACGAAATGCGTGGGACCGATGATCAGTCCGCCGCCCCGGCCGATCGTGTCGAGGCGCGTGCGCACTTCCTGGCGCACTTCGGCCGGCGTGCCGTACGGCAGCGTGCGCTGCTCGTCGATCGAACCCCAGAAGCAGAGCTTGTCGCCGTATTCGCGCTTCAGCCGCACCGGGTCCATGCAGGCGGGCTGGATCGGATTGAGCACATCGAGGCCGATCTCGATCAAATCCGGGATGATCGGGTAAATCTGGCCGTCCGAATGGTAGGCGATCTTCACGTTCGGGTTGATGCGTTTGAGCGCGGAGAAAAACTCGGCCATGCGCGGCTTCAGGACCCGCCGCCACATCTCCGGGGAAATGGTCATGGAGCGCTGGGAGCCCACGTCATCACCCGTCCAGATCATGTCCACGCCCAGCTCGACCAGCTTCTTCGCCGCCGCGAGGTGATACTTGAACGGGAGGTCGAGAATCGCGCCGGCCAGGTCGGGATCCGCGGCCAGGTCCATCATCAGCTGCTCGCCCCCGCGCAGGGCGATCGCCGTCTCCAGCACGGTCGTCACCGTCGCCCCGATGATGAAGTATTCCCGGCCGTACTCGCGGATCATCCACTCCGAGTCGCGGTACAATTCCGGCCGGTGGGGATCCGGCGCCCGGTAGCGGCTGATGGCATCATCGTCCGCCAGCGGATGGCTGACCACGTCGGTGTAATGGCCCTTGCCATAGGGCGTGGCGTACTCGCAGTTCGTCCAGCCGACGCCCCACTCATCGACATAATCATGGTCGGCTTGGTAATAGGCGTTGGCCCAGCAGACGCTGGTCATGAGCAGGTCCTCGTCGAGGGCGCGTTCCAGCTGGTAGGTGTTGCCGCCACCGTGGGGATTGTGCTCCTTCCGGCCGTCGAGCCCCAGCTCAGTGCGGAGCCGGTTGGCAAATTCGGGAGTGAAGCCGACCTGCATGGGGCAGCGGTCGGGCAACTCGTGGTTGAGCGCGGTGAGCACGCGATCGCGATGTTTCATCGGAGTGGAAGGAATGATACCATTTCTTTTCCCGCTGTCAGCAACCGTTCGCGGCCCGGCCAAGAAAGGACCGGCGCCCGGGACCGGCCTCACATGGTGGCGCCGATGACCCACGGGGCGAATTCGTCCTCGCCGTAGCCCCAGGTTTCGCTCTTGGACTTCCGGCCCGACGCGGTCGCGAGGATCAGCTCGAAGATGCGCCGGCCGGATTCCTCGATCGATTCGGTGCCGTCGACGATGGTGCCGCAGTTGAGATCCATGTCCTCCTCCTGGCTGGCGAAGAGGGCGCTGTTAGTTGCCAGCTTGAGGCAGGGCACGGGCTTGCAGCCGTAGGCCGAGCCGCGGCCGGTGGTGAACACAATCAGGTTCGCGCCGCCGGCCACCTGCCCGGTGGCGGACACGGGGTCAAAGCCGGGCGTGTCCATGTAGTTGAGCCCCGGCACGGTCACCGCCTGCGCGTACTCGACGACATCGACGAGGTTGGTCGTGCCCCCCTTGGCCACGGCCCCGAGCGATTTCTCCAGGATGGTGGTGAGGCCGCCCGCCTTGTTGCCCGGCGAGGGGTTGTTGTTCATTTCGTTGCCGCTGCGGCGGGTGTACTCCTCCCACCAGCGGATGCGCCGGATCAATTTCTCGCCGACTTCGCGGCTCACGGCGCGGCGGGTCAGCAGGTGCTCGGCGCCATAGATCTCCGGTGTCTCCGAGAGGATCGCGGTGCCCCCGAGGCGGACCAGCCGGTCCACGGCCACACCGAGCGCGGGGTTCGCGCTGATGCCGGAGTAGCCGTCGGAGCCGCCGCATTGCAGGCCGAGCATGAGGTGACTCGCGGGCACTGGGCGGCGCACCACCTGGTTGGCCCCGGGGAGCGCCGCCTCGACGCGCGCGATGCCTTCCCGCACCGCCTGCCTCGTGCCGCCCGAGCCCTGGATGGTGTAGCTGGAGAATTTCCCGCCGGACTCCAGCGCCTGGGTTGAGACGAGGCGGCTGATCTGGTTCGCCTCGCAGCCCAGCCCGACCACCTGCACGGCGCAGAGATTGGGATGCCGGGCATAGCCGGCCATGGTCCGGCGCAACATCTCCATGCCCTCGCCCTCCGAGGCCATACCGCAGCCGGACTTGTGTGTCAGCGCCACGACGCCGTCCACATTCGGGAAAGCGTCCAGCCGGTTCCGAAAGTGGTCGGCGACCAAGCGCGCCACCGTCGCGGAACAGTTCACGCTCGTGAGGATGCCGAGATAATTGCGGGTCGCGACGCGGCCATCGGCGCGGACGATTCCCTGAAACGTGGGGCCGGGCGGCAGGGGTTGCGTCGGCCGCTGGTCGGCGCCGTACGCGTAATCCCGGGCGAAATCGCCCATCGCCAGGTTGGAGGTATGCACGTGGTCGCCGGCGGCGATCGCACCCGACGCGAAACCGATGATCTGGCCGTAGCGGCGCACGGGCTGGCCCGGCGCCACGGCGCGCACGGCGATCTTGTGGCCGGCCGGCACGCTCGTCGTCACGCGCAACCCGCCCTCCGTGACGAGGACGGTGCCGGCGGGGACGGCCACCCGGGCGATGACAACGTCATCGGCAGGATGGAGGCGGATGGTGGGGTCGGTGGTGGGTGGCATCAGGATTCCGCGGCGGGCGCGGGGAGACGCAGGACCGGGTCGGGTGGGGTGAAATTCCGGTCACCGCCGAGTTTTTCCCACTGCGCGAGCAGCGTGAGCAGGGCGACCAACGCGAGCGCCGTCAGGACGCCGCAGAACAGGAAGACATAGCGGTAGTCGCCGATCCGCTGCAGCAGCCAGCCGATCAGCGGCGGGGCAAAGATCATGCCGACCATGCCCAGTATCAGGTTGGCGCTGACGAACTGGCCGTATCTTTCCCGCGGGAGCAGCCGGGGCGCCATCGCCATGGCGGCCGCGAGGTAGATGGCGGTGGCACCCTGGTTCACGCTGAACCAGAGCAGCAGAGTGCGCTTGTCGGTCACAAACCAGAAGCAGCAGAAGTAGCTCAGGGCCGTGAGCAGCATGCCCGCTGCCGCCACCCGCAACGGGTGGTAGCGGTCGGCGAAAATGCCCACGACGAAAAACACCGCCATCTGCACGACAAAGGTCCAGCCGCGGACCTCGCCGAATTCCTGCAGCGACAACCCGATGGTCGGGGCGTAGCCCGGTGCGCCGGCCGAGGTGCCGAAGAAAATCACGAAGCCGAGCGGCACGAGGGAGGCCCAGAAGAAAAACGTGACGGAGAAAAAGTTGAGGTAGAAGGGGTGCCGGAAACAGGTCTGGAAATATTCCTTGATCGCGCCCAGCCGTCCGCCGGGTGCCGGGGGTGGCGGCGGGGGATACTCGCCCTCCTTCACGTTCCAGATGATCACGGTGAAAGTGCCGGCGAAGAGGAGTCCGACCAGCAGGAAAAGATGGAAGGTGTACGCCTCGGCGTAGCCCAGGGCCCAGCGGTTGAACGCCAGGCTGCCGAATGCGCCGATGGCGCGATAGAGGCCGCTGAACTTGCCCATGACTTCCGGGGGAATCACGTCCGGGACGAGGCAAGCCCAGCACTGCACAATGTAGGCATTGAAGAGCCAGAAGATCACGATGCCGGCCGTGATCCACGCGATCGAGCACCCCGCGACGGTCACCGAGCTGGCGCCGAGGGTGGAGAGGACGCGGTGCAGCCAGATGCCGGCGGGTTTGGTTGCGCCCAGCAGCACGAGGCTGAGCAGCACGGGCGGCGTGAACCACAGCAGGTAGGGCCGCCGCCGGCCCAGCCGCCCGCGGTGCCGGTCGCTCCGGGTGGCGATGATCGGAAACCACAGGATCGCGACGACGGAGAACAGGCTGCCACTCACCAGGCCGATCAGCGTGTCGCTGGCGCCCTGCCAGCGCAGCAGCAGCGGCGTGATCGTCGGCATGCATTGCAGAAGCGTGAAGATGAAGTCGCCGCAGAGCATCCAGAACACGACTTGGAACAGCCGGCTCCGGGTGTAGGTGAGCGTGCCGACCCGGTAGAGCCGCGGTTCCGCGGTGGCGGGCGCGGGATCCAGCGGCTGCGGCGACGTGGAGGAGAGTGACATGAGAGCGAAAGGTGGATGCTGCGCCGGGCCCGACGGGCCCCGCCCGCATCGCGATTGGGATTATCCGGATGAGGAGTTCGAGCTTTTTCGCCGCCGAGGGGAGTGGAGCGGTGACGCCCTGGGGCGCATTACCCGCCGGCCGGAACTGCGCACGGCTCCTGCATCGTTTCGACCATGGCGAAAATATTTTCGAGCGGCGTGCCGGCCTGGACGTTGTGGCAGGAGCAGCAGATGTAGCCGGAGCCGCCGGCCCCGAGCGTGCGCCGGCATTCCCGCACCTCGGCGCGGACCTCGTCGGGCGTGCCCCGGGGGAGCACGGTCTGGTTGTCCACGCCGCCGTGGAAGATGACCCGGTCGCCAAACTCCTTTTTCAACCGGGCCAGGTCCATCCCTGGGCAGGCGTGCTGGATGGGATTCAGCACGTCCACGCCGCAATCCAGGATCGGGCGGAGGAGCGGCCGGGCGGCGCCGTCGGTGTGATAAAACACCTTCAGCCCATGGCTGTGGATCAAGTCGCACCAGCGCTGCAGGCGGGGCTGCAGGTGCCGCTTCCACCGGTCCGGCGCCATCAGCAGCGATTGCTGGCCGGCGATGTCGTCGCTGACAAAGACGAGGTCCAGGCTCTTCCCGGCCCGGGTAAAGAAACGTCGCATCATCTCGGACTGGATCGCTTCGATGCGATCGAGCGTCGCCGTCACGAGGTCCTCGTTCTCGAGGAGGTCGATCATCGCCTGCTCCAGGCCGCGCATCTGGCAGTAGATCTCGAAAAACGACACCCAGGGCCCGATCACCGCGAACTCCCGCGCGGCGAGCCGGGTCGCCTGGACCGCGCCGTCGTAGTCGAACCGGTCGGCCTGGGGCCACCACGGGTACTGCTCGAGCGAAGCGGGGGTGTCGTAGCCGGCGAGCGGCGCGCTGGCGAACTCGGCGTAGTGCGCCGCGCCGGCCTGGATGTCCTTGAGCGGCACACCCCACATGGTGCGGCTGCCCCCGGACTCCGCGCCGGCGCCGGACTGCGCGCCCGCCCGCTCGCCCGACCCGGCGTGGTAGTCCAGGAAAACCCAGACGATCTTGTCGAGGGCCAGCGCCCGGTACACGGCGAGGTCGTCGGCGACGCCGAAGTGCCGCCGCAAGTCGGCGCCGATTTCCGGCGTGTGCCAGAGATCGACGGGCAGCCGGTCCACCGGCTTGCGTGCCAGGACGGCGAGGATGCGTTCTTTGGGTGTCATGGTGGCTGGGTCCTACCGTCCGTACCGCGCGTACAACTCGCGCACCCGCTCCACGTAGTACTGGAAGTCCGCGTAGCTGACCTCCGGGGGCACGTGGTGATCCATGGTGGGCAGATAGCCGCCGCGCCGGAACATGGCCGGCAGCTTGGCCTCTAGCTCGCGGTCAATGGCCGCGCGGCCCTTGGCCAGTTCGCGTTTGTCCAGGCCGCCGGCGATGAATAAGTCCGGGTACGCTGCCGCCACGCGGCGGATGTCCATGCCCGCGGCCACTTCGAAGGGCAGCACACCGTCGATCCCCGCCTCGATGAAGAGCGGGATCAGGGCGCTCACGTCCCCGTCGGAGTCGAGCAGGAAGCGATAGTCGCCGAAGGACCGGAAGAATCCCACCAGCTCCCGATAATACGGCAGCATGAATTCCCGAACCATAGCCGGCGAGATCAGCGGGCCGTTCTTGTAGCTCATGTCCTCCCACACGAAGATGAAATCGAACTGCACGTCCTGCAGGATGCGGGCGTACATGGCCTTGAGGAAGGCGAGGTGATGGCGGCTGATGGCATGCACCAGCTCCGGCTGGTCGTAGTAGGCCAGCAGCAGGTTCGTGACCCCCATGAGATCGCGATGCCACCCGAAGAAGCTGATCTCGATTCCGCCCATCACCAGGATGCTGTCGCGCCGGGCCAGCGTCCGCGCCTGCGCCGGCCAGTCGGGGGGAAAGCGGCCCGGGGTGTCGGGGTTCAGGCGTTCCTTCAGGGTGAGGAAGTCCGCCATGTTCTCCACGGGGTGCCGGATGAATCTCGGGAAAGCCGTGCTGTCCTTGGCCTCCTCCTTGGTGACGCCCATCGCATCGCGGACGATCCGCGAATTTCCCCGGTCCTCGATCACCTCGGTGGCAAAGGGGGGAAACAGGCGCGTCTCCACGGGAACCCGGTGATAATAGGTGATCCCCACGGCCTCCCACGGATTGGCCGTGGTCATGCCCTCCGCCTGCCAGCGCGCCACGGTTTCCGGCCAATACCCCCATTCAAACTGGCAGACCTCCGCGGGCCGTCCGAAGTGCAGCATCTCTGCCAGGGAGGATCGTGCATTCATGTCATCGTCAGTTGCCGGAGTCTTTCGCGTCCGTGGATGGAACGCACCGCGCATCCAATTCCAGTTGGGCGCACAGTTCAAGGCGGCGCGTCAGGCGTTTTCGGTGTGAGGCGGGCGTGCCCGCGGGGGAGCGTGATCCAAATCGCTGTGCGAATTGGTTGCCCGGCGTCCCGGTTGCGCCAAGCTGCTCGCATCATGTTTCGCGTCATACTGCTTGGCAGGAGAATATTCCGATGAAGATTACCATCGCGGTGGCCGGGCTGGACCCGGAGCAAAAGGCGCGGCTCAACACGGGGTTGCCCGGGCACGAGATCCGCTACCTCGACCAGGTCGCGGGTGATCCGGCCCGCCAGGTTTGCGTCGCGGAAGCGGACGTGGTTTTCGGCAATGTGCCCGCGGCCTGGCTGGAGGCGGCGCGGCAACTGCGGTGGCTGCAGCTCGATTCGGCGGGGGTGGACGCTTACCTCCGGCTGGGCGCCGCCCGGAGCGGGACGCCGGTCGTCATCACCAACCTGCGGAATTTTTTCGACGTCGCGGTGGCGGAGGCCGCGCTGGCGGGGATCCTGGCCTGGCACCGCCAGCTGCCCCGTTTGCTGGCGGCCCAGCGCGAGACCCGGTGGATCAAGGGCGAACTGGAACAGGCCGGGGTCATCGCGCAAGTGCACGGCGCCCGCGTGATCATCCTGGGGGCCGGGGCCATTGGGCGCAGGATCGCGGCGGTGCTCCAATCCTTCGGGGCGGAAGTCCGATATTACGCCCGGACCTCGCCCGTGGCGACCCTGCGCAACCGGGCCGAACTCGATGCCGCGCTGCCCACGGCGGACATCGTCATCAACACTCTGCCCCACACGCCGGAGACGATCGGCCTGATCGATCGCGAACGTCTCGCCCGCTTTCGCCCCACGGCGTTGTTGGTCAATGTGGGCCGCGGTTCGGTTCTCGATGAAACGGCGTTGGTAGACGCATTGCAGGCGGGCCAGCTGGGGGGCGCGGTCTTGGATGTGACCGCCACCGAACCGCTGCCGGCCGCGAGTCCCCTGTGGGCTCATCCCCGCATCATCCTGACGCAGCATACCGGCGGGCGCTTTCCGGGTGAAGCGGCGGCCAAGGTCACGCGCTTTCTCGAGAACTTCGCGCGTTTCACCCGCGGGGACCCGCTGGACGGGGTGGTTGATCCGCCCCGCGGTTATTAGGGCGGTCCGGATCCGCGGGTATCGCCCAACCCGAATGTCTCCGCTTGCGGTGCGGGTCCGGGGCCGGCCTACTGCCGGTTCACTTATGGACCTGTCACCCAAGCGTCCAGCGGAGGCCGGCTGGCTGCGCCAGGTTCTTCCCCGCATCTTCACCTGGTGGTGGGTCAAGATGGTCGGCATCACCGCCATCATGACCGGCTTCTTTGTCGCGTACTTCTGGCTGCTGCACCACCCGGTTCATGCGGTTGCGGTCGTGCCGACCACCGCGATTGACCGGTGGATCGGCTTCTGGCCCGGGGCGCTGCCGCTCTACCTCTCGTTGTGGTTGTACGTGTCGCTGGCGCCCGCGCTGCTGGTCGACCGGCGCGAAATTCTGTCCTACGGCCTCGCCGCCCTCGGGCTCGGGGTCATCGGGCTGGGCATCTTTTATTGCTGGCCCACCGCGGTGCCGTCGCTCGACGTGAACTGGTCGCAGCATCCCTCCTTTGCCTTTCTCAAGTCGGTGGATGCCTCGGGCAACGCCTGTCCCTCCCTGCATGTCGCGTTCGCGGTCTTCACCGCCGTCTGGTTCGGACGCATTTTCCGGCAGATGGGCGCGGGGCGCCTCGTGAACGCACTCAGCTGGCTGTGGTGCCTGGGCATTCTCTATTCCACGGTGGCCACCCGCCAGCATGTCTTCCTCGACGTCCTCGCCGGCGCCGCCCTCGGCGCGGCGGTCGCAGGGCTGCACCTGTGGCTGCTCGGCATCTTTCCCGGACCGCCCCAAGCCGCGCGGGCAAGCTAGTCCGCGAGCTGGCCAGGCGTCGGCACGACGACCCGGTAGCCCTGCGCCTGCAGCCGCTCGAGCACCAGGCGGATGGCTTGGACGCGGATGGCGGCCGGCACCCGGGGCCCCTCATGCAGCAGCAGGATCGCTCCGGGGGCCAGATGGCGCAGGACCCGGTCGGCGACCGCCGCGGCCTCGTGCGACCAGCGTTCCAAGCCGCGCGCGCTCCAGCCCACGCCGGTGAGCCCGCGGGTCCGGAGCGCCCGGGCCAGCCAGAAATTCTTGATGCCGGCGGGTGGACGGAAGCGGGTTGGCGTTATGCCGCTGGCGCGCAGGGCGTTGAAGGCCAGGTCGAGTTCCCGCCGCACCCGGTCGGGTGACGCACACCAGAACGTTGCGAGCGGGTGGGTGTGGGTGTGGTGGGCCACCTCGTGCCCGGCGGCGGTGATCGCCCGGATGAGTTCGGGATGTTGGGCCGCGTTTTCCCCGATTACAAAAAACGTGGCGCGTGCCCCCTGGGCCGCCAGCAACTCGAGGATGCGCGGCGTGTCCTCCGGATCCGGGCCGTCGTCAATCGTCAGCCACACCTCGCGGGACCCGGTCGAGAAGCGCCGGTGCATCCGCACGAAGCCCTGGGCCTGCGGCGCAAACAGGTGGTAGGCCACGAGCGCGTCGGGCGCGAACCACAGCGCCAGGGCGGCGACTGGCGAGGTCCACCCCACCAGGATCGCCGCCGCCTTGCCGGCCAGGTTGACGAAGATCAGGAACCGCACGCCGCGACTATGCCGCCCGGCCTCCGCCTGCCAAGCCCGCGCTGGGGCCGGCTCACCGCGCCCAGGAGTAGCCGAGCGTGAAGCCCACGGTGTTCATGCCCGGATGGGGCTTGGTCATGCCGCCGTTGGAGATGTGCTGGTACAGGATGCCCGCGGTCCAGGAGTTGTTTTTGGTGGTGACGCGCTCGATGCCGCCGCGGATGAACCAGTTCAGGGTGAGGTCCTGGGGCTGGCCGCCCTTGACGCCGCTGGAATCGACCCAGCCGAAACCGCCGCCGCCGCCGGTGTACCACGACCGGGTGCCGGCCGGGTTCCACCATTCGACGGACGGTGAGCCCGAGAAACCAAAGAAATGATTCTCCGGCCCGTTCTGCATCACGTCGGCGATCAAGGTCAGCCGGTGGCGGATGAGGATCCGGGAGCCGCCCGAGAAAACATGGCTCACGAACACGCCTGACCGCCACGACAGCTGCGTGACGAGCAGCCGGTAAGCGAAGGGGGAACTGCTGCCGTTTTGCCAGAGAATGCCCGATTCCATGTTCACGGCGCTCGATGCCCACGGGGGAGCAGGTGCGGGCTCGGCCGCGCGGGCGGCGAGGCCCAGCCCGGAGCTGAGCAGGGCGATCCGGAGAAGGAAGTGGTGCATGAAGGAACGCGGCGCGCGAAGAGATCGCCTGGAGTTCGCGGCGCATGCGGACAGTGGAGGGCGGCCGGAGGGCGTCAATGAGCATGCGGCAGGGAGTAGCACGGTGTGCGCTCGTGCTGGTCCGCCCAACCATTTTGCGGGATTGATTTGCTCGCCCCGGGCCCGGCATCCATCCACCGTGTTGACCGCGCACTTTATGTTCGGCTTCAGTCCGGTCCGCGCTAACCCGTGCCCGCCTTTTAATCTGCCCATGCCCATAGCCACGTCAGAACTGCCTCCCCTGCGAATCACCTTGGGGGCAGACGTGACCGGAGGGTTTGACGCCGGGCTCCCCGTGCTGGCTGGCGAGACGGTGGAGGCCCTGTTTGGCACCGCCCGACCTGCCGGGCGCGTGGGTTCCCTCGCGCTTTTCCAGGCGGAGGCCTGGCTGATCGGTGCGGCCACGGTCCCGCTGGCCGCGGGGCTGGAGGCGGCGGCGCACCAGCTCTACCGCGAGATTCTGCAGGCGGCCCAAGGCCGGCATCTCGCGCGGATCTGGAACTATGTGCCCGCGATCAACGAGCCGGGACCGGGCGGGCTGGAGAACTACCGGCTCTTTTGCCGCGGGCGCTCGCTGGCATTTGAGCAGCACTGCGGTCGCGGGTTCAAGGCCCAGCTGCCTTCCGCCTCCGCCGTCGGGAGCAAGTCTGCCGCGCTGACCGTCGTGTTTGCCGCGTGCCCCACCTTGCCGCGGCATGTCGAGAACCCCCTGCAGGTGCCGGCGTACAATTATCCGAGCGACTACGGCCCGCGCGCGCCCAGTTTTTCGCGGGCCACCGTGGTGGCCGGGCCGGAACATGCCACCGTGTTCATCTCCGGCACCGCGGCCATCCGCGGGCATGCGTCCGTCGCGCCGCAGAACCTGCGCTCGCAGCTGGCGTGCACCTTGGAAAATCTGGCGGGCATTTCGGCCGCCTGCGGGTTGGGGCCGGAACTCGATCGCGGCGGCCGCGCGGCGCGCCACTTCAAGGTCTACCTCCGCCACGCCGCCGACCTGCCCGTGGTGGCCGCCACCCTGGCGGAGCGGCTGCTCGCCGCGACGGACCAGGTTTCCTATCTCCAGGCTGACTTGTGCCGGGCTCCGCTCCTCGTCGAGATCGAGGCCACGCTCTTTGGCGCGAACCCGCGCCCGTAGCTCCGGCCGCCGACCCGGCGCACCGGCTCAAAAGGCCATCGCCTGCAGCGCCCGGGTGTCGGGCTTGCCCCGGGCGGTGACGGGCAGCGCGGCCACCACCCGCAGTCGCTTGGGGATTTTCCAGCCCGCGGTGTCGGTGAGCAGGCTCGCGCGCAAATCCGCGGAAGTCCGTTCCGTCGCCACGACGGCCCCGAGCACCGGATCCGGTCCCGCACTGATCCCCGCCCACGCCTCCCGCACGCCGGGGAGCCGGCGCAGCCGGTCGGCTACCTCGTTGAGGTTCACCCGCCGGCCGGCGATTTTCACGGTCGTGCCACGCCGGCCCAGCAGGGTCACGCCGCCGCGCGCATCCAGGTTGACGCAGTCCGGCATGATCCACGCCCCCAGTTTTCCGACCCGGCGGCGGTTGCCCTGCGCCAGCACCGCGGCGCTACTCACCCGCAGCCGCGCGCCGCGCAGTTGAGCCAGTTTCACCCCGCGCATCGCCCGGCCAACCTCGCCGGCGAGGGTGGCGGCGCCGGACCGGTCGTAGGTGATGCCGCCGGTTTCGCTGGAGCCATAGAAACTGTGCAACCGGCGGCCGAACCGGGCGGCGAAATCGCGCGCCACTTCCGGCGGCAGCGGCGCGCCGGCGGAAATGGCCAGGCGCAGGCCCGGCAGGGCCAGGTCCGACGCGGCCAGGGCCCGCCACATCGCGGGGACACCGGGAAACACCGTCGGCCGCCACCGGGCAAAGTCGGCCGCGATGGCGTGCGGCAGGGGCGCGGTCCCGCAGACCAGCGGCACGCCCGACGCGAGCAGGGGCATGGTCAGGTTGCCGAGGCCGTAGGAATGCCCGAGCGGGATCAACGCATAGTTAAGGTCGGTCCGGCCAAGGCCCATCGTGGACGCCACCTGCCGTCCGTCCGCGAGCATCTGCCCGGCGGTGAAGACGAGCGCCCGCGGCCGCCCGGTGGTGCCCGAGGTCAGCTTGATGAGGCAGACGGCCGGGTCGCGGTAACACCGGGCTCCCGGGAACGTGACCAGCTTCGCCCCGTCCCACCAACCGGCCGCCCGGAGGTCCGCCGCGAGCCCGCGCTGCGCCACGGGCGGCTCGGCCGGGTCGAGCGGTACCACGATCGCTCCTGCCTTGAGCAGGCCGAGGAAGATTTCCAGCCAGCCGATGCCGTTGGCCGCAGCAAAGACCACGGCGCGGCCCTGCAGCCGCGCCGGCTCCGGCACGTGGGCCCGGAGCCACGCCATGGCGCGCGCGTCCAGCTCGCGGAAGGTCACTACGGCCCCGTCCGCCGCCTGCACGACCGCGCGGTCGCCGCCCCGCCGGCGCAGTGTGTTGGCCCAGGCTTGGAGCAGGGCGGGGTTCATGATTTTTTTCCCAGCCCGGCGAGATGCTCGAACTCGATCACGAGCAGCGCCGTGATGACCATCAGGGCCACGGTCGAACCGAGGGCGCGCACCACGGGGATGCCGCTTAGCGACAGCACGCCAAACGAGGCCGCGGTCGTAAGGGCCGAAAGCCGTACCGAGACCGGCGGCTTCTCGCGCCGGTAGGCCGAGGTGGCGGAGAAGATGGAATAGTTGTGCGTCAGGCACACGCCGAGGAACGCGCCCAGCAGGTGAAACATGTTGAGCGGATGCCCGAGCCAGCCGAACAGGCCGAAGAGCCCCAGACAGGCGCCGCAGGGAATGGCGAAAATCCGCGCGCCATCCCGCCAGCCGTAGGAGAGCAGCACGCCGGCCCCGACAATCGCGAGGCCAGTCAGGCTCAGCCACAGCGCGGACTGCCGGTAGCGGCCGAACAGCCGGTTGAGCGATTGCAGCTGGCTCGCGCTCACCGTGCGGGTCTCCGCCGGCGGCGCGCCTGCCGGCGCGGCCCGGGCGATCGTGACGAACCAGCTCAGCGGGCGTCCGGTGTGCAGCAGCAGGCCGTCCGGCCCGGTGAGTTTTTCCTGCAGCGCCGCGAGGGCCGCGGGCAGATCGGCCTCCGCGGCTGCCGTGGCCTGCCGGGCGTACGCTTCGAAGAACGGGGCGAATTCACCGGCCTCGAAACCCGCCGCGACCAGGGCGTCCCGCAGTTGCCCGGCAAACTCCGGGTGCCCGCGCGCGAAGTGCACGGCCGCGGCCTGCGACGCGGTGGTCGGCACCACGGCCCCCAGCCCGATGGCGGAGGTGCGGCCGCCGCCGGCGGCCTGCAGCCAGGCTGCGAATTTCGCGAGCGAATCGCGCGCCTCGGCCACGCTCGGGCCGTAGCTGAGATAAACCGTCCGGTCGGCGTGCTCGCCGAAGAGCGCGCTGATGCGGTCACTCTCGCGGGTGAGCTCCGGGGAGGGAATTTCCAGCTCGCGGACGTCGTCCCGCCACTGGAGCCACGCCAGTCCCGGCAGCGCGACGATCCACGCGGCGATGAGCAGCCGCCGGAGTCCGCGCCGCAGCCCGGGCGACAGTCCCGCCCCCGCGTGGAACACGCGGGCCTCGAGAAAGGGGTTCCGCACCGTGGAAAAATACACGACGGCCGCCGCCAGCGCGCTGAGCAGGCCGGCCCCGACAAACACGCCGAGCTGGCGGATGAAGGGTAGCTCGGAAAAAAGCAGCAGCGTGAACCCGGCCACGGTGGTGAGGCAGCTGGCGAGCAGCGGCTTCGCCAGCCGGCGGACCTTCGCCCAGTAATCCTCGTCCGGCTGCGCGGGCGGCTGCATGAACAGGTAAAACCCGTAGTCGATCGCCACGCCGGTGAGCAGCGAGCCGACCACAAAGACCATGATGTGCAGCCGGTCGAAGGCCAGGGTTGCGGCCACCCACGCGCCCAGCACGGAGAGCAGCACGACCGGGATGAGGTGCAGTCCGCGATGCACGCTCCGGATGAAGGTGAACGCCACGGCCAGCACCGCCGTGAGCGAGAGCGCGTTGAGCCAGGTAACCTCGCGCTCGATGCGCGCGCGGCTGGCGGCGGCGAAGCGGTTCACACCGGTGTACGCGACCGCGAAGCCGGGGTGCTCCGCGCGCACGGTGGCCGCGGCACGCGCGATGGCGGTGAAGGCCGGCGCCTGCCCCGCCTCGCTGAGCGGTGAGTCAGCCAGCCGCGCCCACACGAGCGTGGCGGAGGTGGTGCCGGTCCCCGCGGGTTTCACCAGGTCGAGCCCGTCCTTCAGCCGGGCGACGGCGCCGGGCATGAGCAGCAGCGGATCGGCCGGGATCAAGGACTGGAAGGCGAGCGCCTCGGGCGTGGTGAGGAAGCGGTTGAGCGCCGTGGCGGCGTCCTGGGCCAGCCAGCCGGAAAACCCGGCGGGTGCGCCGCCGGTGGCGGCATACGCCCGGGCGCGATCGGCCAGCCAGAGCGGGAACAGCAATGTGAGGCGCTGGGCGAACAACTCCTGCCCCAGCGCGTCGCGCGCGGTGGTGTCGCCCATGACCACCGCCTGGGCGAAGGCCGGCTCGCGCCGCAGCTCGGCGACGAAGCGCGCCGCGGCCCCGGCGGGCGCGGGCTGGCCCGCCGCGCCGGTCAACTCGAAGAACATCGAGCGCGCCTCCGCCTGGCTGGCAAGCGAGCGGACCAGGGTCAGCTCCGGCGCCTGCTCGTCGACCGGGATGAGATCGAGCACGTCGGTGGAAATCTTGCGGGCGTAGTCAAGCCGGGCCAGCCACACGCCGCCGAGCAGCGCCGCGGCGGCGAGAAGGCCCCAGCCCAGGAGTTGTCGCCGGCGGAAGGTCATGGGCGTCAGCGGAAGAATTCCTTCACTTCCCCGGCGGTGAACGCGGCCGGCGGCCGGGGCGGGGCGATGCTGATCACGATGGCCTGCTTTGGCGTGCGGCGGATTTCGATGTGCCGGATCGTGGCGGCCTCGCCGGTCACGGTGATCTGGCCGACGCTGCGGCGGCCGGCCTCCGTGCGCGGCACCAGCACGAGGGTCCAAGCGGCGCAGTCGCGCTGCCCGTAAAGGTCGAAATCCCGCTCCAGGGCTGCCAGGTCGAAACGCAGGATGTGCCGGAGGGCGTCATTCGCGGCGGCGGCACGCGGGTCGGCCGGCGGCGCAGTTTCGCCCGCGGCGGCGCGGATGAGCACGCCGTGCTCGTCGAGGATGACGGTCCGCGCCTCGGGCGCGGTGTAATGGAGACTCAGGCCCCGTGCGGTGGAGACGCGGACCTCGCCGGTCAGGGAGATGGGGGCCTTCTTGAAGGGAAAGAAGCGGCGCTCGGTGAAATCGGCGGTGGTGTCGGGGTGGTGGGCGAAACCCTCGATCAGGTCGCCCCACGCCGGTGCGGTGGGCGCCATGCGATGCTCCGGATTGATCAACGGGTCGGCGGCGGCTGCTGCACCGGGCACGAGGACGGCGGCCAGCAGGAGGGCGAGGGTGACCGTGGCGGACTGCCCGCGGCGGCGGTGACGCAGCTGTGCGGGCCAGCGCCAGAGCAGCAGTTCGGCCAGGAGCCGCACGTGCATCCAAACGAGCGTGGCATTGTCGCGCAGATAGTGGAAATGCGACACGCCGCCCTCGGCGCGCGAAAAATACCGGACCGGTGCGGCGAGGTTACGCAGCGGCACCCCGGCCCAGCCGAGCCGCACCGCCGCCTCGGTGTCGAAGTCATAACGCCGGCCGCCGCGGCGCGGGCCGAGGACGGCGAGCAGCGGGGCGAGCGGATAAACGCGAAAGCCAAACAGCGGGTCGGCGACCTGCTTCCCGAGCAATTCCAGGTGCACGAGCCCCACGCTGAGTTTCCGGCCGTGCCGCCGTTCGGCCGGCATGTTGGCGGGAAAAATCGGCCGGCCCAGGATCAGGGCGTCCGGGTGGCGCTGCGACTCGCCCATGAACTCCGCGATGCTGCCGGCCGGATGCTGCCCGTCGGCGTCCATCACCAGTGCGTGGGTGAAGCCGCGCGCCCGGGCGGTCTGCGCACCGGCGAGGACGGCCGCGCCCTTGCCCGCGTTGCGCGGGAGCACCAGCACGGTGAGCGCCGGCTCGGTCCGGGAGAGTTCGAGCACCGTCTGCTCGCTGCCGTCCGTGCTGCCGTCGACAACGACGAGCACCGGCTGCCAGTGGCGCAGCACCTCGGTCACGACCTCGCGCAGGCGCGGCCCGGTGTTGTAGGTCGGCAGCAGGACGAGATGGGTGGGGGAGACGGTCATGGCTGGTCGGGGCCGCGGGCCATTCAGGAAGGCGGGGCGGTCGCCGGCGTGCAAGCCGCGTCCCCCGCCGGCGGGTGCCGAAACCACGCCTCGATCTCGGCGTTCAATTCCGCCGTGGTCGCCGCGGTGCCGGTGAAAATCAGCGGGCCGACCGTCACCTCGACATGGGCGGGGAAACGGGGCAGCCGCCACCCGGCGCGGCCCTTGGTGAGGACATCGGAATCCGTGGTGATGCGCACGAGCTGGATCGGGACCCGGGCGCGCCGGGCGATGAGCACGAAGCCGGGCTTGAAGGGCAGCAGCGCCGAGCCGGGCGGGGTGCGGGTGCCCTCGGGAAAAATGACAAGCACGCCGCCGGCGGCGACCTTGGCCGCCGCCCGGCGCACGAGCTCATGCCCGCCGTCGCTGCCGAGGTAGCCCGCGCGGCGGGCCGCGGCCCCGAGCACGGGATTGCGGCGGATGGCGGGCTTGAAGATGCACAGCGCCTCGGGCACGCGCGCCAGCAGGCAGGTGATGTCGATCAGCGCGGGGTGGTTGGCCACTAGCACCAGCCCGCCGCGCGGCAGGCGCTCGAACCCGTGATACCGCACGTAAACCAGCCGGGCGAACGCGCACCACCAGTGGAAGAAGGCAAAGTGCCGGTGGATCAGCCGCTGGAAAAACCGCTCCGTCCGCGCCGTCGCCGGCAGCCAGCCGCACAGCAGGCTGAGGAGGCTCAGTTCCAGTCCGCACACGCCAAAGAGCAGCAGCGTGAAGTAATAGGCGAGGAGCTGGTAGGTGGAGCGCACGGGCGGGCGGTGAACCGGGGCGCGGCGCTCAGCGGAGCGCGGCCGGCGCCGCGGGGTTGAGGGGGAGAAAGTTGAACCAGAGGTACGGATCCTGGCGAACCAAGGTTTCCAGCTGGTTGAGCACCGCCTGAAAATGCCGCCGGGCCACGTGGAGATTCGCGGCGCGTTCCAGCGCCGGGTCGGGCTGGAAGACCGGCGAGGAGTAGACGCGCAGCGCGGGACCCGCCCCCCGCACGGCGATGCAGAACACCACCGGCCGGTCAAACAGGAGCGCGAGGTGGTAGATGGTGAAGGGGAACAGGCGCTCCGCCCCGAGGAACTGGAACGGCTCGGCCTTGGCGCTGAACTCCAGCCGGTCGCATTTCAGCGCGAGCGACTCGCCGGCCTCGATGGCCGTCTTCAGGTCGTAGAGCAGATGGGCGGGATCGTTGACCCAGAGGAAAGAGACATGCCCGGCAAACCGCCGGCCCAGCAGGCGGGTGTCGTCGGAGTTGCCGACCTGCTGCCGGATGATCGTGACGTGCCGGCCGCGATCGCTCAGCAGGTAGCCGAGCAGATCCGAGCCGCCGAAATGAAACGTGCCGAAGAGCGCGGGCCGGTCCGAGCGCACCAGGGCCTCGAACGCCGCCGCATTTTCCGGCTCCAGCGCGCAGCGGACCGGCGCGCCGCCGCCGGCCTGGAGGCTGAACACGAGGAAATCGGCAAAGGCGAAAAAATGCCGCCACACCTCGAGCACCCGCGCCGGCCGGCCGAAGACGACCGCCAGGTAGGCGCGGGAATGCGCGCGCTGGACCGGCATGAAGGCGAGGCCGACCCAGGTGCCCGCCATCAGCAGCGGACGGAAGAGCCACCGCGGCCACCGCCGGTCCGCCCAGCGGAGGAAGCCGAAGCCCCAGCTCGGGCCGGGGTTGTGGGGGAGTGGGGCGGGCGCGCTCATGACCATTCCAGCGTCCAGGCGCCGCCGGCGCCGAGCCACGACAGCGGGCGGCGTTCCGCCAGCGCGTGCGTGAAATCCTCCAGGGTGGGGCAGGCGGCATCCGCGATCGGGCCCGGCGAGAAGGCGACGCGACCGGCGGCCCCGGCCGGCTCGCGCGTCAGGAGGGCGGCGCAGGCGAAGGAGGTCGTCGAGGCCACGTTGTGTTCCAGCATCCAGGTGCCGCGTTCTTCCCCGCCCACGAGCGCCACGCGCGGCGCCGGTTCCAGCAGGGCGGTCAGCAGCGCCTGTTCCACCAGTCGGGTCCGCCCGGCGAGGGGCCACAGCCGGCCGACCGGCTGCTGCCGGCCGATGAGCACCTGTTGCACGCTGCCCGGGTGGATCGACGTCTGGAACAGGAGCGGGCTGGCCGCGGGGAAGGTCGCGAGGAAGTCCTCGAGCGCCCGCGTTTCCGCGAACGTGGAGGCGAACACCATGGCGTCCTCCGGGGTGAGGGCGACGCCGTCGAGGGCCGAGCCGATGAGCAGGCCGAGGTGGGTCATCCGCCGCAGCGCCGTGCGCGGGAATTTGTCGGCCAGCCGGAGGCGGGCGGTGGCCGCGGTCTCCTCCGGGCCGGGCAGCTCGACCCGCACGTGATGGAGGTAACGCTCAATCATGGGTGAGCAGCATCGCGGCATGGGCGCCGCCAAAGGCGTTGCTGGTGAGGATGGCGCCGTCGAACCCGGCACTGGCGAACGGCGCCAAGGCCACGGTATCGGTGAAGCACGGCGCGACGCCGCCGACGGTGCCGGGGATTTTTTTCCCCGAACCCGGCCCGCGCAGGGCGGCGAGGGCGACGGCCAGCTCGACCAGGCCGCAGCTGCCGAGCGTGTGGCCGAGGCTCCCCTTCCAGCCCGTGAGCGGCGCCCCGGGAAACTGCCGGGCGAAGACCTCCGCCTCCAGCCGCCCGGCGTCGAGCGTGCCGGTGCCGTGGCCCTTGATCCAGACCCGCCGGCCGCCCGCGGCCGCGGCGATGGCGGCCGCGCAGGCGGCGAATCCGCCGGCATCGGGCTGGTTGGCGGTGAAATGAAACATCTCGTTGTACAGCGCGTGCGCCCGCAGCTGGAAGGGCGCGGCGGCGCGCGTCAGCACCGCGAAGGCGGCGCCGTCCCCGAGGCCGATCGAGCCGGTCTCGCGCCGGGCGTAGGGCGCGGGCAGGGCGGAATTGAGGATCTTCAGGCTGTGAAATCCGCCGGCGACGAACGGGCTGACAAAATCAAACGAGAACACGAGCACGCGCTCCGCCAGCCCGGCGTGCAGCAGCCGCGCGGCATGCGCGAGGCCGAGATGCGCCGTGACGCAGGCGTGCGAGAAAATGTGGACGTGCCCGCCCCAGCCCAGGCCGGCGCGCAGCAATTCCACGCTGGCATAGGGCGTGCCATGCACGAGGTGCTGCGCGTCATGGTCGCGCGTGAAGGCATAGAGGCTGCCGACGCCAAAATTGCTGCTGGTGACGATGACGGGAAAACGTGCCGAGCCCCAGGGCGCGGGCGGAATGCCCGCGGCCAGCCGGTGCAGGCCGGGCAGCCATCGCGGCGGCAGCGTTTCGTCCATCGGCCCGGTCAGCGCGAGCGGCACCAGGTCGCCGCCGTCGCGGCCCAGCACGGGTGCGAGCGCGAGCGCGCGGCGGCCGGCGAGCAGCGCGTCGGCGGTGGCCGTGGCGTCGCCCAGCGGCGTGAGGCAGTCGCAGGCCTCGATCCCGGCGGGAAGCTGGTCAGCCGGCGTGTTCACGGGTGGATCGCCTACCGAGTTGCCCGCCGTTGGCTCCGGCGCAACCGGGTCCGGAGACGGGGGGCACTCTTCCGGGTGCAGGCGATTGGGGGAAGCACGGGCGGCAGTGACATGGGGTGGTCAAACGCGGGTCGACTGCGCGCGCAGGTAGGTGGCGAGGGTGCTGACACTGGCGAGCGCCTTGCGCGATTCCTCGCTGCTGCCGATTTTGACGCCGAACTCCTTCTCGATCACCAGCACGAGTTCCAGCGCGTCGATCGAGTCCAGGCCGAAGCGCGGCGACCCGATCAGCGGCTCGTCGTCGAGGATGTCCTCCGGCCGGACGCCCTCGAGCTTGAGCGTGGCGATGATCAGGGTCTTGAGGCGGAGCGTGAGGGCGTCGGACATGGGAAGGTTACGGCAGGGTCAGCGCACTTATCTGGGTGAGGGCGTCCTTGATATTGTCCCGCGCCGCGACCTCCATGGCGAGGCGCAGCCGGGTGGCCCCGTCATAAGCCTCGCCGGTGCTGGCGGTGCGGATGGTTGTAATCACCTGGCGCCAGATTACGGCGTGGTCGCGGAGGTGAATGAGCGTCCAGTTTGTTTCAATGCCCACCGTCATGGCAAACCCGGGGACGGGTTGCTGGAGGCTAACAATGGCGACCTCGAGCTGGTAGTCACTGGCCTGTCCGGCCGGAATGATTTTGGCAAACAACCCGCACTGCTGGATGGACTGCCCCAGCGCCGAGGCGAAGTCCGCAATGGAGAACGGGGGGGCGCCTTCGGCCGAGGTTTCCGATCCGTCCGTGACATTCAGGCTCAAGGACTCCGCGTGATTGGTCATGACACCCATCGAGGTGGACACCATGGCGTTGGATTGGGTGGGTGAGGCGCAACCGCCGAAAAAATGCGACGCCGCGGCGATCACCAGGGGGCAAATGAAGCGGATGAAATTCATGCGGTGAGCCGGCGGCAGGTCACGAGGGTGTTTTTTCATGGACGTGGGCTCAGTCCGGACGGCGCAGCACGTGGCAGACGTTGCTGCCGCCGAAGCCGCTGCTGTTGTTGAGCACCAGGCGCGGGGCCTCGTCAAGCGAGGTGCGGGGCAGGTCCAGGCCGGCGCAAGCCGGGTCGGGTTCCTCCAGGTGGGCGGCGCCGGGGATGAATTGGTCGGCAATTGCCAGCGTGCAAAAGGCCGCCTCCATCGCGCCTGCGAGCGACAAGCCGTGGCCGGTGAGCGCCTTGGTGCTGCTGATGCGCGGCTTCGCGCCCTGAGCTGTGAATACGGCATGCAGCGCCAGCGCCTCTGAGCGGTCGCCCGCGACGGTGGAGGTCGCGTGGGCGTTGACGTAGCCGATGTC
>CAIQKV010000070.1 GCA_903872505.1 uncultured Opitutia bacterium | reverse complement strand
TGAACCGTAATCAAATGTGGTATTCGTGACCAACCAATCGCCTGTAACAGAAATTAGTTTCTCGAGCCTTAACCTTCCGGAGCCGCTCGCGCGCGGAATCGCCGATGCGGGCTTCGAGCGTTGCACTCCAATCCAGGCCGGCACCCTGCCGCGCGCCTTGGCGGGCCTCGACGTGGCCGGCCAGGCCCAAACCGGCACCGGCAAGACCGCCGCGTTCCTGGTGGCCATGTACGCGCAGCTGCTGCGCAACCCCGCCTCCCCCGAAAAACCGATCAGCTCGCCGCGCGGCTTCATTCTGGCGCCGACCCGGGAACTGGCCGTCCAGATCCACCGCGACGCGGAACTGCTCGGCCAGTACACCGGCATCACGCTGGGGCTGGCCTTCGGCGGCGTCGACTACGAAAAGCAGCGGCGCGCGCTGGAAGGTGGCGTCGACATCCTGATCGGCACCCCCGGCCGGATCATCGACTACTTCAAGCAGCACGTCTTCGAGCTGCGGCACGTCCAGGTGCTGGTGCTAGACGAAGCCGATCGCATGTTCGATCTGGGCTTCATCGCCGACATCCGCTACCTGATGCGCCGCCTGCCCGACCCGGCCGCGCGCCTGTCGATGCTCTTCTCGGCCACGCTGTCCCAGCGCGTGCTGGAGCTCGCCTACGAGCACATGAGCGATCCGGAGCTGATCCGCATCGAGCCGGAAAAAGTGACCGCGGACCGCGTCCGCCAGGTCATTTACTACCCGTCGATGGAGGAAAAGGCAGGCCTGCTGATCGGCTTGCTACGCACCCTCGGGGCCACCCGCACGATGGTATTCGTCAATATGAAGCGCACCGCAGAGCGCCTCGAGGCGACGCTGCGGGCCAACAACATCGACGCCGAGGCGATGTCCGGCGATGTGCCGCAGAACAAACGCCTGCGCATGCTGCGCGACTTCCATGAGGGCAGGTTGCCCGTGCTGATCGCGACCGACGTCGCCGCTCGCGGCCTGCACGTGCCGGACGTGTCGCACGTCTTCAACTACGACCTGCCGCAGGACCCGGAGGACTACGTTCACCGCATCGGCCGTACCGCCCGTGCGGGCGCCGCGGGCGACGCCATCAGCTTCGGCTGCGAGGATTATGTCCAGTCGCTGCCGGATATTGAGGCCTTCATTGGCCGCAAGCTGCCGGTAGAGGCGGTGGACAAGGGAGTGGTCGCAGAGATCATCGAGCCCCCGCGCGCCGAGCGCAGCTACGGCTCGGGTGGCTCGCGCGGTGGCGGTGGCGGTGGCCGCGGCGGTCCGCGTGGCGGCCCGGGCGGCCGTAGCGGCGGCGGACGCGGCTTCGGCGGCGGTGGCGGCTCCGACCGCCCGCGCGGTCTGCTGTCATCGTCGCCGTCAGCCCCACCAACCCCGCTGCCAGCGGCCGTTCCGCTCGCCGAGAGCGCGGCACCGGCGCCGCTGGCGGCCAACCCGACCGCGGGAGCCAGCCATGGCCCCGGTGGCGGCCGTGGCCGGCGCCCGCGCCGTCCCGATGCCCCGCCAGCGGTCACCGTGGCTCCGCTGCCGGTCGATGCGGCGGCTCCGGCGGTGGCCGCCGATGCGGCGGCCCCGCGCAAGCGCCGCC
>CAIQKV010000069.1 GCA_903872505.1 uncultured Opitutia bacterium | reverse complement strand
TTCCGGATCATGTTCGAGAACGGCATCGTCAAGGTGGTTTCCGGCGACCCGCGCTGGCGCGACTGGACGGCGATGGACTGCCTGTATGAGACGAGCCCGTTCCCAACGATCCTCGGCTACCTCGATCACCAGCTGCCGCACGCGTATCACCTGTTCGAGGTGGCGCTGACGTATGCCGCGGAGTTCCCGGCGCCGCTGCTGGCGGTGTTTGCGGGCCGGCGCGGCCGCTGGTGGGCGTTCGCGATCTGGGTGATGTTCCAGGCAGGCATCCAGCTCACAAACAACTTCGGCTGGCTCAACACGGCCGCGATTGCGATGGGGTTCGTTCTGCTGGACGACCAGATGCTGGCCGACGCGGCGAACAGACTCCGCCTGCACCGGCTGGGCGAATGGCTCGCGGCGAAGGCGGTCAAGCGCCCGTTCCCGCCGCTGCCCCGCTGGCGATTGGCCGCGCTCCGCACCGCGCTCTGGACCCACTTCAGCCTCACGCTGGTGGTCTTCGTGGTCATTTTCGGCCGCGGGATCGATTGGTATCCCACCGCGCTGAGCCGGCCGTTCGTGACGTTCTTCGCGGGCTTTCACAGCGCCAATGCGTTCACGCTCTTCGGCGGGCTGCTGCCGGCGCGGTACGGCATCGAGTTCGAAGGTTCGAACGACGGCGGGGAGACGTGGCGCGTCTACGAATACCATTTTCAGCCGCAGGACCCGAAGCGCATCTGCCCCTACATTTCACCGTGGTATGCGCGGTTCGAAGCGACGCTGCAGATCGAGGCGACGAAGAGCACGCCCTCGCCGCTCTATCCCCTGGTGGCCACGCACCTGCTGCAACGCGACCCGGCGGTGACCGCGCTGTTCCGCAAGGACCCGTTTCCCGACCGGCCGCCCCGGATCATCCGCATGCCGGCCTACCAGCTCACGTTCACCAACCTCGCCACGCGCCGCGCCACGGGCAACTACTGGAACAAGGAGCCCGTCGGCGAATACCTGCCGATGATGTATCTGGACGCGTCGGGCCAGGTGGTGTCGGCCAGCACGCCGGTGGACGAGATTCGCGTCATGGCGGAAGCGGGCAATGCGAAGGCGCAGGGCCAGCTCGGCTCGATGTACGCCAAGGGCGAGGACGTGCCGAAGGACCTGGCGGAGGCGGCGAAGTGGTTCCGCCGGGCCGCGGAGCAGGGTTTGGCGGAAGCCCAGGCCGTGCTCGGCCTGATCTATGCCACGGGCGCGGGCGTGCCGCAGGATGAGGTCGAGGCGCTGGCGTGGTTCAACCTCGCGGCCCGCGCGGGGGACCGGGATGTGGTGAGCAACCGCGATATGCTGGCGGGGCGAGTGGGATTTCAGGGCGCGCGGCAGGCCCAGCAACGCAGCCAGGCCGTGCTCGACGCGATCGCGGCCCGGCAGCGGGCGAAGTAGCCGGTCCGGTCCCATGTCATCCATTAGGTGACATTACCCCAGGGGCAGCCGCTGGCGTCAGCGCGGGAGTGCCCGGCCCGTCACACCCACGATTTCAACCGGCCCGTTCACGAGGCAATATAACCCAATAGGTTATAACGCGCAGGAGCGGAGGGTTCGGTTTGAGGGCGACAACGCGAGGGCCTCGCGGCGGCGGTGGAACGGTGCCCGATCGCGCGGCCCCCGGGCAAAGTATAACCCAATAGGTTATAACGCGAGGGGGCGGGCGGTCGCCGTTGGGTGGTGGTCAGGGCGGAGGCGGTGCGCGTGGCGCGGGCGGTGCGCGTGGCGCGGGTGACGCGGGCGGCGGGTTGGGCGCGAGGTCGATGCGCTCGCGGGTGCGTTCCACCGCGACGATGAGATGGTCGAAGTGCCATTCGCCCAGCTGGCGCGAGGCCTCGACGTAGACCATGGCCCGGCCTTTCGGCCCCGACACCGGGATGGCCAGCTCAGCCAGGCCGGTGGGCCCGCTGATGTGGATGGTGCCCCGCACGAAATATCCCTCCTCAAGCGGCGTGCCGAGCGCGGCGGCGACCGCCGGGGCCGCCCGCACCCGCGCCAGCGCCCCGATACAGGCGTCGGATGATTTCATCGAGCCCACGATCAGGTGGAGCAGCAGCCCAACCAGCCCGCCGAAAATCAGCACCACGGCCGCGCCCACTGCGAAGAGGAACCGCTTGGGGTGATGCTGCCGCCAGCGGGGGGCGGGCGTCTCCGGAGGCGTCGCGGGCGTGGGGCGGACAGGGTCGCCCGCTGCGGAACTCATTTGCCGCCCAGGATCTCGTCCGTGGGGTTCACCATGGCCTTCTCGTGGCTGTCGGCGGCGGCACGGGCTTTTTCCACGGCCTTGCCGTACATCGTCGTGGCCTTGTGGGGCTCGGCCGGGGTGCCCGCGGGCGGAGTGGCGGCGGCGGCGACCGGCGCGGCCGCGGGTGCCGGGGCCGCCGGCGCCGGGGCGGGCTTCATGGGCTCATCCTCGTCCAGCGAACTCCAGGGAATGAGGCCGGTCGTGCCGTTGACCTTGACGGCGACAGTCTTCTCGCCGCGCTCGAGGATTTGCACGACCGTGCCGGCTTTGAGCACGACGAGGCTGTTGCCCGTGCGCATGACGGTGTTGCGGGGAAGCGTGGCGCTTTCGGCGAGGCAGACGCCGGCGGAGAGGAGGAACAAAACAAGCAGGGATTTCATGCGGGGGTGGGGTTCGTCCGGACGTTGGGCTGGGCTGCGATGGGGAAAGGAGGAGGCGGTTCAGATTTTCTGTCCAACAAACACGAGACAGCCATTGGGGTCGCCGATGTGAAATTCCCGCATGCCGTAGTCGCGGTCAAACAGGTCACGAATCCGGTAGTCCGGTTTGAAACGGCGCACGTGCTCCCAGAGCGGCGCGATATCCAAGACCTCGATGTAGATTTCGGTGTGTCCGCGCACGGCCTTCATGACCGTCTCATCCGCCGCCTTCGTGAAGTGAATGGTGGCGTCATCCCGGGTGACAATCGAGTAGCCCGGCGACTTCATGGCGACCTCGAAACCGAGCACCTTGGTGTAGAATTCAAGCGTCACGTCCATCTCTGCCACCGTGAGCATGGGGCTGATCCGCCTGACCTGGGGTGCGGTGAGATTCATGGGATCGACACTCTGGTCGGAAACGTCGCGCAGTGTGGTCACCCGGCGACCGGGTTCAATCCGATACGGCACGCGGACCCGCCGCCCGGCGCGAAATTGGATTGTATCGCCGCCGCGGAGCCGGCTTCCATCGTGCCCGCTTCGATCCCCCGCCCACCCCATGCCCGACCTCAAGCTCACCGCGCAGCAACTGACCTTCTTCCACGCTTTCGGGTTTCTCGCGTTTCCCGGCCTGCTCAAGGACCGCATCGACGAGATCATCCGCGAGTTCGAGGCCATCTTCGCGGCCCGGGGCGGCGGGCACGCCGGCAAGCCGCACGAGGGCAAGCAGCGTTCCTGCATCGTCCCTTTCATCGACCAGAACGCCGTGCTCTCGAGCCTGCTCGACGACCCGCGGATCCACGGCATCGCGGCGTCGCTGCTGGGCGACGATTTCAACTACATGCCCAGCGACGGGAACTATTACGCGGGCGACACGGGCTGGCACTCCGACGGCTGGCATGCGGAGACCCTGCACCTCAAGATCGCGTTCTACCTCGACCCGCTGACGCGCGACACCGGTTGCCTGCGCGTCATTCCGGGCAGCCACAAGATCAAGGATGGCTTTGGGCAGGCCCTGAACGACCAGATCTACAAGTGCCCGGAGACCTGGGGGCTGCACGGCCGGGATGTGCCGGCGGTGGCGCTGGAGACCGTGCCGGGCGACATTCTGCTCTTCAACCACAACACCAAGCACGCGGCCTTCGGCGGCAGCGGGTGGCGGCGGATGTTCACGATGAACCTCTGCCAGCGCTATCCCGAGGCGCGCCTCCCGGAGCTGCGCGAATACCTCAACGGCGTCTCCCGCTTCTGGGTGGAGCGCGCGTACGGCGAGATCATGATGCAGACCGCGGGTCCGCAGCGGATGCGCCACCTCGAGCAGGTGATGGCCAACGACGGGCACATCGCCGCGCTGTCGCGGAAGGCGCGGGCGGCGATGGCCGAGCCGTCGCGCGGGTGAGGGATGGCGACTACGTGACGCCGCCGGGGTAGCGCGGGTCTTTGACCCGCCTTGGGAAGTTCTGAGAGCGGGTCAGAGACCCGCCCTACTCCGAACGCGCCGCGGGGTCACTGCATGAACTTGCCGCCGTCCACGACGACGTTCTGGCCGGTGATGCCGGCGGCGCTACGCGACAGCAGGAAGAGCGTGAGCGGGGTCACGTGCTCCGCGGTGAGCAGGAATTTCAGCGCCTGCGCCTGCACCAGCTCGACGCGGTCCCGCGGCGAGGCGTGCTCGCGCCGCTGCTTCTCGGTCATGATCCAGCCCGGCGAGACCGTGTTGACGCGGATGCCGCGCGGGCCGAGCTCGCGGGCGAGCGAGCGGGTGAAGCCGATGATGCCGGACTTGCTGGCGTTGTAGAGGGTGAAGGGCGCGAGCCCGAGCAGGTAGTTGGTGGTGGCGACATTGACGATCGCCCGGCCGGTGCCGCGCCGCAGCGCGGGCAGGGCCGCCTGCGCGACCACGAAGAACGGGCGGAGGTTGACGGCGATCAGCTGGTCGAAGTCCGCCACGGTCGCGCGCGCGAACTCGATCCGCGGGTCGATCGCCGCGTTGTTGACGAGGAAATCGATCCGGCCGTTGAACGCGGCGGCTTGCTTCACGAAGGCGCGCGCCGCACTGGGCCGGCGGAGGTCGGCCGTGATGAAATGCGCCCGCGGCCCCAGCGCCTCGGCCACCGCGAGGCCCTTGGCCCGCGTTTTTCCGCAAAAGAACACCTCGGCGCCCAGGGCGACGAGCGCCGCCACCAGGTCGCGCCCGAGTCCGTCCGAGCCGCCGGTCACGACGGCCACGCGGCCGGCGAAGTCGGCGGCGGCGGGCAGGGGCGGGGTGCGGGTGACAGTGCGGCGGGTGCGCTTCATGGGTGGATGATGACCTTGTTGCGGTTGGCGCCATCCATCACAGCGAGCGCCCCGGCCATCTGCTCGAGGGGGAAGCGGTGCGTGATGATTTTCTCGGGATCGACGAGCCCGCGCTCCATCAGGCGGATCGCGCTTTGCATCGCGCGCGGGGTGGTGCCGAAGCTCGCGTCCATCCGGCCCTCGAGGAAGTGGGTCAGGCCGCCGTCGAGCTCGAATTTCTCGTGGGTGGTGATGCCAAAAAGATTCCATTTCGTGCCGCGGCGGCGGAGGTCCACCATCAGCCGCACCGCCCCGATCGGTCCCGCGGCCTCGACCACCAGGTCCGGTCCGCCCGGAATAATCTCGTAGACGCGCTGGCGGCCCTGGCCGTCGCTGTGGTCGACGGCGTGCGTCGCCCCGAAGCGCAGGGCGTTGGCGCGGGCGTGGGCGCTGTTGTCCACGGCGATCAGCCGGCCGGCGCCGGCGGCCTTGGCGACCATCAGGCAGAGCAAGCCGATGCTGCCGACGCCGATGATGACGACGTCGTCGCCCACCGCCATCTCGCTGTACTGCACGACGCCCTTCCAGGCGCCGCTCAGCGGCTCGGTCAGTGCGGCGGCATCGAACGAGATCCCCTTTGGCTTGTGAAAGAGGCACTGCTCCTTCGTCCGCATGTATTCGGCGAAGGCGCCGGGCCAGACATCCTCCGGCCCGTCCCCACCGGTGGTGAACGCGGTCTCGCAGTAGTGCGTGTCGCCCATGCGGCAGTGCGCGCAGTAGCCGCAGTAGCCCGACGGCTGGCAGATGACCTCGTCGCCCTCTTTGAAATGCTGCACGCCGGCCCCGACCGCCGCCACGATCCCGGCCGGCTCGTGCCCGGGAATGAAGGGGAACTTCACATTCGTGCGGATGCCGCGGATGGCCTTGTAGTCCGTGGCGCAGATGCCGCACGACTTGATCCGCACGACCACCTCGTCGGTCCCGCGGGGCTCGGGCCGCGGCACTTCCTCGACGCGCAGGTCATTCACCGAATGCAGGACAGCAGCCTTCATGGTTTTCATGGCGCAGGGTAGGGAAGGGGCATTAAGACGAAGCCCCGCGGGGGGACAATGCAATTGGCGCCCCGCCGCGCCTTCAGGCTTGGCGTCGGCGGGACCCGCTGCGACAAGGTTGCCATGGAGAGTCCCAGCCCCACCTCCGGCGCCGCGCCCCGGCCCTGGTATCGCCCCACGCTCACGCGGCAGATTCTGATCGGGTTGGTCATCGGCTGCGTCGTCGGCTGGTGGATGAGCCGGCTGCCGGTCGCGACCAAGGCCGGCTGGGACGACGGCATGACGCTCGTCCGCGACATCTTCCTGCACCTGATCAAGGCGATGATCGCGCCGCTGGTCTTCGCGAGCATCGTGCAGGGCATCGCGGGCACGGGGGATATCAAGAAGGTCGGCCGCATCGGCGTGAAGGCGCTGCTCTACTTTGAAATCGTCACCAGCGCCGCGCTCGTCGTCGGCCTGACCGTGGTCAACCTGGTCGGGCCGGGCGTCGGCGTGAAGCTCGCCGGCAGCGCCGCCGCCCTCGGCGCCGCGGCGCAGAACAAGCCGCTGACGCTGGTGGAGACGCTGCTCCACGTCTTTCCCACGAGCTTCCTCGACGCGATGGCGCGCAACGACGTGCTCCAGATCGTGGCGTTTTCCGTCATCTTCGCGACGGCGGTCAGCGCGGCGGGCGAGGCCGGCCGGCCGGTGCTCACGTTTTGCGCCAGCCTCACGCAGGTGATGTTCAAGTTCGCCGGCATCATCATGCGGTTCGCGCCGTACGGCGTGGGCGCGGCCATCGCCGTGACCGTGGGCCACCAGGGCCTCGGCGTGTTGTTCAACCTCGGCAAGCTCGTCCTCACGCTTTACCTCGCGCTGGTGATCTTCGTGGTGGTGGTGTTCGGCGCGGTCATCTGGATCGCGAAGGTGCCGCTCAAGGCGTTCGTCCGTGCGGTGCGCGAGCCGTTCGCGCTCGCCTTCGCCACTGCCAACAGCGAGGCCGCGCTGCCGGACGCCTTTGCGCGGATGGAAAAGCTCGGCGTGCCGCGCGGCATCGTGGGCTTCGTGCTCCCGGCGGGCTACACCTTCAACCTCGACGGCTCGACGCTGCACCTCGCAGTCGCGTCGGTCTTCGTCGCGCAGGCGGCGGAGGCGACCACCGGCATCCACTTCGGGCTCGGCCAGCAGATCACGATGATGATCACGCTCATGCTCACGTCGAAGGGCGTGGCGGCCGTGCCGCGGGCGTCGCTCGTCGTGCTGATCGCCGCGCTGCAGTCGTTCAACCTGCCGCTGGAGGGCGCGGCGATGATCCTCGGCGTGGATGCGCTGCTCGACATGGCGCGCACCTCGGTGAACGTGGTGGGCAACTGCCTCGCCAGCGTGGTGGTGGCGCGCTGGGAGGGCGAGTTCGACGACGCGAAGGCGCAGGCGAACTTCGGCGACGCGGCGGCCCCGTTCTAGCGTGGCAGCCCCCGGCCCGAGCTTTGACGCCGTCCTCCTCGCCGCGGGCCGCTCGACCCGCATGGGCCGGGACAAGGCGCTGCTCGAGATCGCGGGCCGCCCGTTGTGGGAGCGGCAGTGCGACGTGCTGGCCCGCGCGGGGGCAAAACAGATCTTTCTCTCGGCGCGATCGGATCAGGCGTGGGCGGACGCCGCGCAGGGATTTGCCGGGATCGTGCGCGACGCCAGCCTCGACTGCGGGCCGCTCGGCGGGCTGGTGGCCGCGCTGGAGCGCTGCGGGCCGGGACATCTCGCCGTGCTTGCGGTGGATTTGCCGCAGATGACCCCGGCGTGGTTCGCGGCGCTGCTGGCGGAATGCGCCCCCGGCCGCGGTGCGGCGGGCCGGAACGGCCGGTGGTTCGAGCCGCTGGCGGCGGTGTATCCGCGTGAATTGCTGCCGCTGGCCCGGGCGGCGCTGGCGCGCGGCGAGCTGGCGCTGCAGCCGCTCCTGGCCGAGGCGGTCCGGCAAAATTTGCTCGGCGTGCGGGAGATCTCGGCCGCCGAGGCCCCGCTGTTCGCCAACTGGAATGAGCCGGCGGCGATGTAGGGCAGGTCTTTGACCTGCTCGGTTGGCGCCGGGCAATCGTTGCGGTCGACTCAGGGGCGAGTCAGAGACCCGCCCGACCCACTGGCGGCTCACTCGGCCGCTTCCAGCGCGGCGGCGACCGCCGCGCGCCGCCGGAAAAAATAAAGCGCCACGGCGCCCTTGTAGAGCAGGGTCAGCCCGCCCATCACCCCGTAGGTCGTCACGTACACCACCCGCAGAAAGTCCTCCTCGCCGTAGTTCGCCTCGCGGAGCGAGGCCCGCATCTCGTCCGTCAGGGCCTCGCGGATCGGCGCCAGGTCAAAGTGGACGAGCCGCAGGGTGCAGTAGCCGAGCACCACGAGCAGGAGCAGGAACTGGCTGGCGATGAGCCAGTTCAGGCCGCGGGGCTCCGCGTCGCGCAGGAGCGTGCCGCCATGCAGCTCAACGGCGCCGGCGCCCGCCACGAGCAGCCAGACAACCGCGCCCCAGAAATCCCCCATCGCGGCCGACGTCAGCGCGAAGAAGGTGGCGACCATCAGCACGCCTGTGCCGTCCACCCGGGCGAGCCGGAGCACGCGCGCGAGGGCTTCTGTCGGAAGGAGGGGAGGCTGCATGGAAGGTTTGTCATTCCCGCTGGGACGCGGAATCTCAAGCCTCTTTCCTGTTGGATGGTTGTCATTGCGAGAAGCGCAGCGACGAAGCAATCCATCAGGAATCAGATGGATCGCCACGCCCGGCAACGCCGGGCTCGCGATGACAATCGCCCCTTCCGTGTCCGACTCCCGCAAAACTCAACCCTTCCGATTCCGCCTCGAGTTTCCGTCCGAGCTGCCCATCAGCAGCCGGGCGGAGGAGATCGTCGCGGCCATCCAGGCGCACCCGGTGCTGATCCTCGCCGGCGAGACGGGTTCCGGCAAAACCACGCAGATCCCCAAGATGTGCCTCGCCGCCGGCCGCGGCACCACCGGGCGCATCGCCTGCACGCAGCCGCGCCGCGTCGCCGCGCTGTCCATCTCCCGCCGCGTGGCCGAGGAGCTCCACGTGACGTGGGGCCGCGAGGTGGGGTGCAAGATCCGCTTCCAGGACCAGACCACGTCCGCGACCGTCATCAAGTTCCTGACCGACGGCATGCTGCTGGCCGAGGTGCAGGGCGACCCGATGCTGCGCGGCTACGACACGCTGATCATCGACGAGGCGCACGAGCGCTCGCTCAACATCGACTTCCTGCTCGGCCACCTGCGCACGCTGCGGCACCGGCGGCCCGACCTGAAGATCATCATCACGTCGGCGACGATCGACACCGAGATGTTCAGCAAGGCCTTCGACGACGCCCCGGTCCTCCTCGTCGAGGGTCGCACGTATCCCGTCGAGGTCATCTATGCCCCGCTCGACTCGCTCGGGTCCGACGCCGCCGAGGGCGACGAGCGCACGGCGAAGGCCGAGGCGCTGCACTACATCGACGGCGCGGTCGAGGCGGTCGAGCGCATCGTGCGCGACAGCCCCGCGGGCGACATCCTGGTGTTCATGCCGAGTGAGCGCGACATCCGGGAAACGAGCGACCTGCTCACCGGCCGCCGGCTGCGGGACTGCGAGCTGGTCCCGCTCTTCGGGCGGCTCTCCGGCGCCGAGCAGCAGCGGGTGTTTGCGCCGACCCAGCGGCGGAAGATCGTCATTGCGACCAACATCGCCGAGACGTCGCTGACCATCCCCGGCATCCGGTTCGTCGTCGACACCGGGCTGGCGCGGCTCAGCCGCTATTCGCCGCAGGCGCGCACGCGGCGGCTGCCGATCGAGCCGATCGCGCAGTCGAGTGCCGACCAGCGCAAGGGCCGCTGCGGCCGCGTGGCTGACGGCGTCTGCATCCGGCTGTTTGCCGAGGCGGACTACCTGGAGCGGCCGCGGTTCACCCAGCCGGAGATCCAGCGCGCCAACCTCGCCGACGTGATCCTGCGGATGAAGGCGTTCGGGCTCGGCGACATCGAGCGGTTCCCGTTCATCAACATGCCCGCGACGAAATCCATCCGCGCGGGCTACGCGCTGCTGGAGGAGCTCGGCGCGATCGCGGAGACCGAGACGGCGGCCGGCGCCGGGCGCGAGCTGACGCCGGTGGGCCGGGAGCTGGCGCGCCTGCCGGTGGATCCGACCGTCGGCCGGATGATCCTGCAGGCCCGGACCGAGAAGGCGCTGCGCGAGGTGCTCGTGATCGCCGCCGGCCTCTCGATCCAGGACCCGCGCGAGCGGCCGATGGACAAGCAGGCGCAGGCGGACGCGGCGCACCGCCGGTTCGCGCACCCCGACTCGGATTTCCTGACGTTGCTCAACATCTGGGAGACCTACCACGACCAGTTCGAGACGATGGCGCAGTCCAAGCTGCGCCGCTTCTGCCGCGACCATTTCCTGAGCTACACCCGGATGCGCGAGTGGCGCGACATCCACGCCCAGCTGCTCGACGTGCTGCAGGAGCGGGACGGCTTCAAGCTCACCTCCGCCTTCGCGGGCCTGAAGACCGACGCCGCCAAGGCGACCGCGTTCGGCACGCCGCCGTACCGCGCGATCCACCGCAGCATCCTCGCCGGCCTGCTCGGCAACATCGCGCACCGCGACGAGGAGAATGGCGGCTACAAGGCCACGCACGACCGGCGGGTGACCCTGTTCCCGGGCTCGGTGCTGTTTGTGCGCGAGGAGCCGAAGCGGAAGTCCTCCTTCGCCAAGGCTACGGAGGACAAGGCGGAGCGCGCCAAGCGCGCCACGCCTTGGCTGATGGCGGCGGAGATCATGGAGACGACGCGGCTCTATGCCCGGACCGGCGCGCGGCTGGACCCGGCGTGGGCGCTCGACCTCGGCGCGCACCTGGTGCGCGTGGCGCACAGCGAGCCGTTCTGGAACGAGGAGGGCGGCCGCGTGCTGGTGAAGCAGCGGACGCGGCTGTACGGGCTCGAGTTGGAGACGAAGGCGGTCAGCTACGGCCGGATCAACCCGGCGCACGCGACGGAGATCTTCATCCGCGAGGGGCTGGTGAACGACACCGTGGTGTTTCCGCTGGATTTCATCGCGCACAACCGCCGGGTGCGCGAGCAGATCGAGGTCATCCTCACCCGCACGCGCGACTCCGGCTACCTCAACCTCGACGAGGCCGCGTACCGGTTCTATGCGGCGCGGCTCGAGGGCACGCCGGTCTCGTCCACGGGCGAGCTCGTCGACCTCGTGCGCGAGCGGCGCGGGGCCGAGCCGAAGTTTTTGATGATGACGCCGGACGACCTGCGCGATCCCGAGGCGCTGGCGCACGACGCGGCGGCGTTTCCCGCCGAGCTGCCGCTGGCCAACACCGCGCTCCCGCTCAACTACGCGTACAAGCCCGGGCAGGCCGACGACGGCGTGACGCTCGACGTGGGCGTGCGCGAGGCGGAGCTGCTGACGCCCGCGGCGCTCGACTGGGCGGTGCCCGGGCACCTCGAGGCCAAGGTGGAGCATTACCTGCGCGCGCTGCCGAAGGAACTGCGGCGGGCGTTTGTCCCGCTGGCGGAGACGGCGAAGAGCCTCGCCACGCAGGTGGCGGCGCGCGACCGGCTCACCGGCGGGCGGGAATCGCTGGCCGCGGCGCTGGCGGCGCAGATTGCCGAGCGGTTCCGCGTGGCGGTCGATCCGGCGCAATGGGCGGACAAGCCCCTGCCGGACCACCTGCGGGTGCGCATCCGCGTGGTGGACGCCGGCGGCCGCGAGCTGTGCGCGAGCCGCGAGCTGGCGGAGATCCAGGCCGCGCTGCACCTGCAGTCCCGCGCGGCCAGCGCGAGCGTGGCGCGCGAGGACCCGGCGGCGTGGCGCGCCGCGCGCGCCAAGTGGGAAAAACCCGCGCAGACGGCGTGGACGTTTGGCGACATCCCGGAGCACGTGCCGGTGACGGAGACGGCCGGGGTGCCCGTGCCCGCGTTTCCGGGCCTGCGGAGCGCGGACGGCGGGGTGGAGCTGCGACTATTCAAGACGTCGGAGGAGGCGCAGGCGGCCACCCGGCGCGGGCTGGCGGCGCTCTTCGGGCGGCAGCTCGGGCATGACTTCGGCTGGCTCGAGCGCGACCTCCGGGCGCTGCGGGAACTCGGCACGCTGGCGGCGACGCTGGTGCCAATTGAGGAACTTCAAGCCCAGGCGCTGGAGTCGATCCGGCGCTGGGTGTGCGAGCGCCCGCTGGCGCCGCTCACGGCGGAGGCCTTTGCGCAGGCCCTCGAGAAGGCCAAGGCCGACCTGCGCGGGCTGGTGCCGCGGCTGACCGACCTGCTGCGGGAAATCCTGACGCTGCGCCAGGCGCTGCTGGTGCATGCCACGCCGCCGGCCGGCCTGGAGCGTGACCTCGCGGCGCTGCTGCCGCCGGATTTCCTGCGCGCAACGCCGTACGCGCAGCTGGCGCAATTTCCACGCTACCTCAAGGCGCTGAAGCTGCGCGCGGACCGCTGGAAAAAGCATCCCGCCAAGGACGCCGAGCGCGCGGCGCAGTTCGCGCCCTACGCGGCCGCCGCGGCGAAGTTGCGCGGACGCGAGGGCGGGGAGGCCCTGCGCTGGCTGGTCGAGGAATTCCGCGTGAGCCTCTTTGCGCAGGAGCTCGGGACCGCGGAGCCGGTGTCGGCGGTGAAGCTCGACCGGGCGTTGGCCGCGGTGGCGGCGGGCACGGCGCCGCGCCGCGAGGAGCCGGCGCCCGCGGCCAAGCCCATCGTGGTGGCGCCGGTGCGGGAGAAGAAAACCGCCCCGCTCAAGCATCTCGGCGCGCTCGACAAGCTGTTTCCCCGGTAAGGCCGCGGGTCCACGCGCCATCTTTCATCCACCCCGCCTTCGACCCAGTATAACCTATTGGGTTATGATGGATCGGGGGTGGGCGACCGCGGGCTGGCGCCGCGGCCGGCCTCAGTCGGTTTCCTCGATCTTGTCGGGGAGTTCGTTCTGGTCGCCGGCGGTCCGCGGAAAATGCTCGGCCAGCAGGAAGCCGGCCCGGTTGATGCCGTGGAGCAGCCCGGCCGTGAAGTCGCCGCGTTGGAAATGCCCGCTCATCGCCGCGGCGAGCTCCCGCCAGAATTCGCCGCCGCATTTGTCGTGGATCGCGGTGTCGCCGATGACCGCGAAGGTGCGGGAGCGCGGGGCGAGGAAGATGAGCACGCCGTTGCGGTGCTGGGTGCGCGTCATGCCGAGGCGCTCGAACTGCTGCCGGGCGGCGGCCACGGGATCGGTGGCCTGGTGCCGGGCGATCACCACCCGGATCTCGCCCGAGGTGCGCTTTTCCGCGACCCCGATCGCGGCGACGACCAGCAGGTGGTCAATCTTGGGCTTGGGTGCAAAGAGGCTCATGGGGTCACCAGCTCCCTCCCGCGCCGCCACCGCCGAAACTGCCGCCGCCGCCGGAAAAACTGCCGCCGCCACCACCACCACCACCGCTCCAGCCGCCGCCGCCACTACCACCGCCGCCACCCCATATGTTGCCGTAGGTCGTGACGCGGCCGTTGCGATTGTAGACGGCGCTGCTCCGACGGCTGATAATTGCTAAGCTGATGAAAATAATCGACAGAACAAAGAAGACGATAAGGCCGCTCGCACCGCCTCCGTGGCGGTCCGCGACGGTCTGCCCGGTGCCGCGGTACTCGCCGCGCGTGGCTGCGAGCATCGCATGCACGCCGGCCTGGACGCCGCCGGTGAAGTTGCCGTTGCGGAAGCGGGGCGTGATTTCGTTCTCGATGATCCGCTTGCAGAGCGCATCGGGCAACACGCCCTCGAGGCCGTAGCCGACCTGGATGAAAAGCTTGTGGTCCGAGCTGAAGACGAAGAGCACGGCGCCGTTCTTCTTCCCCTGCTGGCCGACGCCCCACGCCTGCGCGACGCGCACCGTGTAGTCCTCGATCGAGGAGGGCGACTGCATCTTCGGATAGATCGCCACGACGACCTGGTTGGAGGTGTCGCGCTCGAACTGGTCGAGCTCGGCGTTGAGCGCCTGCGCCGCGGCCGCGGAGACGAGGCCGGCGTAGTCGTTGAAATGATTGCGCGGGGTGGGCGGGATCACCTCAGCCGCACGCACGCCGCACGCCAGCAGCGCGCCGAGCAGGGGAAGGAAAACGCGCCAGCGCATGAAGGGAAGAAACCGAGGCGGTGCGATTACGGCTTCGCGGGCGCCGGCTTGCCGCCGAAGTCGAACTGCACGGTGGGCGGCTTGTCGCTGCCGGCGACCGCGGTGAAATACGGCCGGGCCGTGTGGCCGAACATGCCGGCGAAGAACACGGCGGGGAAACGCTTCTGCGCGGTGTTGTAGGCCAGCACCGCGTCGTTGAAGCGGCCGCGCTCGACCGCGATGCGGTTCTCGGTGCCCTCGAGCTGGGCCTGCAGGTCGCGGAACCCGGCGGTGGCCGTGAGGCTCGGGTAATTCTCGGCGACCGCGAGCAGGCGCGAGAGCGCGCCGCCGAGCTGGGCCTGCGCCTGGGCAAACTCGGCGAGCTTGGCGGGGTCGGTGGGTGCGCCAGAGGCGGGGAGCGACACGCGGCCGACGGAGGCGCGGGCGGCGGTGACCTCGGTGAGGGTGGATTTCTCGAAGTTGGCCGCGCCCGCGACGGTGTTGACGAGGTTGGGGACGAGGTCGGCCCGGCGCTGGTAGACGTTCTGCACCTGCGCCCAGGCGGCGTCGGTGCCCTGCTGCAGCGTGACGAGACGGTTGTAGATACCGCTGATCGACAGGGCGCCGACGATTACGAGGACCACGAGCAGGCCGACCAGGGCGAGGAGGATTTTTCCGAGGCTCATGGGTCGGAAGCTATCTCGCATCAGGTTTGGCGCAAGGGGCATCGGCTTCGAAGCGCGGGGAATAGTTGTAATGGACAGCTACGGCCGCGCGGTTTGACGAACCGGAATTCCGGGCCGACCATGTCCCGATGAAAACCCTCCTCGCCATTCTCTGCACCCTGCTCGCCGCGCTGCCGGCGTCGGCCACCCTGGTCACCCGCACGATCGCCTATGAACACGCCGGCGTGAAGCTGGCCGGATACCTGGCCTACGACGACGCGAAGACCGGCCACGGGAAGATTCCCGGCGTGCTGGTGGTCCACGAGTGGTGGGGGCTCAACGACCATGCGCGCGGGCGGGCCGAGCAGCTGGCGAAGCTGGGCTATGTGGCGTTCGCCCTCGACATGTATGGCGCGGGCCAGAGCACGACCGACGCGAAGCAGGCCGGCCAGCTCGCCGGCCAGTTCTATGGCTCGCCGCTGATGGCGGCGCGGGCGCAGGCCGGGCTCGACCAGCTGCTGGGGACGGGCCTGGTGGATCCCGCGCGCGTCGCGGCCATCGGCTACTGCTTTGGCGGCTCGACCGTGCAGGCGCTGGCCTACAGCGGCGCGCCGCTGGCGGGGATCGTGAGCTTCCATGGCGGGCTGATCCCGGTGCCGGCGGACGCGGCGGCGAAGACGCGGGCGAAGATCCTGATCTGCAACGGTGGCGCCGACGGGTTCGTCCCGGCGAAGGACATCGACGCCTTCATCGTGGCGATGAACGCCGGCAAGTTCGACTACCAGTTCATCAGCTACGCGGGGGCGGTGCACGCCTTCACCAACCCCGCCGCCGACCAGCTGGCCGCGGCGAACGGGTTGCAGGGCAAGATCGGCTACAATGCCACGGCGGACCGCCGCTCGTGGGCGCACCTGCAGGGTTTCTTCTCCGAGATTTTTGCGAAAAAGGATTAAACCGCGGAGCGCTTCGTCCGCCGGCTTGCCACGGGCCGGGGATTTGCCTTGCTGCAGCCATGGACCTCGCCACCGCCCGCCAGCACATCCAAGGCCACCTGGAGCGCATGCGCGCGCTCTATTTCAAGCCGGTGTTTGACGAATGGATGATCCTCGCGCCGGGTGCGACGCTCGGCGGCGTGCTCGCCTACGCGGGGCCGCGCATCGAGGAGTTTCGCAAGAACCTGCCGGCCGACGTCAACCCGCTGCTGGCGCTGGTGGCGGGCCAGAACCTGGAGCCGGGCGATTTCGAGTTCACCAACGAGGGCGGCGGCACGCGCCACGATGTCCTGCTGAAGCTGGGCCCCAGCAGCTACCTCGTGTGCAACAACACCGCCAAGGGCATGACCGAGATCCGCGCCGACCCGCGCTGGCTCAAGGCGCAGTCGGCCTTCTTCGACCTGAGCGAGAAATTCCGCGCCGACCCGCTGGTGACCTAGGCCGGCGCGAGCCGGGGATCGGGCGGGTGCAGCGGCTGGCCGCTGGGTAATACCCCATATCATCGGCACGGTTTCCCGAGGTAGGATCGTGGGGTGAGATTGAGCCAAAATGTGCGGTGGTTGATCCTGACCGGCAGCCTCGCGATTGCCGGGCCCATTTGGCCGGCGGGATGGGCCGCCGAAAGCGATCCGGCGGACGTGGCAGCAACGCGGAAGCGATTCCTGGACTGGGACACCGGGGCCAACCAGAGCTATGTCATTCCGGCGGTAGAGATCCCGGCCTTCCTCGCCACCCTCAGCCTTTACGACCGGAGCGTTTACGGCAACGACGTCTATGGCGCCACCACCCGCAGTACCTGGGACCACTTCCAACGGCAGTCGTGGGAGTACGACGAAGATCCCTTCAACGTGAATCAATTTTCGCACCCCTATCTGGGAGCCACGATGTTCGGATTCGCGCGATCGACGGGCCTCGGTTTCTGGCCGTCACTCGTTTACAGCAACGTGGGCAGCTATGTGTGGGAGATGGCCGGGGAAAAGGGACCGCCCAGCATCAACGACATGGCCTCGACCGGCCAAGCCGGCAGTTTGCTCGGCGAAACGCTTTTCCGGATGGCGAGCCGCGTGCTGGAAGATGGCGGCAGCCAGCCGGGATTCTGGCGCGAAGCGAGTGCGGCCGTGCTGATGCCCTCGCTCGGCTTCAACCGGCTCGTTTACGGCGACCGGTTCAAGACGGTCTTCCCCAGTCACAATCCGCCGACGTTCTGGCAACTGCGACTCGGTGCGAGTGGGGACGCGAAAGTGAGCGACAACAGCGCGGTGAGCACGGTGAAGCGCCAGGAGGTGATCCTGGACTTCGCCATGGCCTATGGGCTCCCCGGGGAACCGCGTTATACCTACGATCGGCCCTTTGATTATTTTCATTTCGAGTTCGCCGCCATGAGCAGTGCGCACACCCACAACTGGCTGGAGAACATACTCTGCCGCGGGCTCCTCTGGGGAAAGGAGTATGAGGTGGGGGACAATTATGCCGGGGTGTTCGGGGTCTACGGGAGCTACGATTTCATTTCCCCGCAGATCTTTCGCGTCTCGACCACGGCCGCCTCGATCGGCACGACGGCCCAGTGGTGGCTCGCGCGCAAGGTCGCGCTGCAGGGCTCGGTCCTGGGCGGGGTTGGGTTTGGAGGCGCCGGCACCAATCCCTTCAAAGGCGAACGCGACTATCACTACGGCGCTTCGCTGCAGGAACTGGTCGCGCTGCGCCTGATCTTCGGCGAGCGCGCCATGCTCGACCTGACGGCGCGCGAATACTATATCAGCGGCACGGGCTCCGACGACCACCGCGGCACGGAAACAATCTTCCGGGGCAACGGGGGGATTACGGTGCGGGTTTATGGCCGCAATGCCCTGGGGATCCAATACGTCGCTTCGCACCGGGATTCGCATTATAATGCCCTGCCCAGCCGGCACCAGACGGTGGGGACGATCAGCCTCACCTACACCTATCTGAGCGATACCCACTTTGGGGCGATTGGGTCGCACGACTAGCACCAGGCCCTGGACCGTACGGGAGAATCTCCAATGCAAGCCTGCCCCTGCCGATGGTTTATCCCGCTGCTTGGGCTCGTGCTGGCGGGGGAAGCGCGGGGCACCGATTTCGTCCAGGCGCGGATTGATGGGATCACGAACACCGGCGATGCGATGGCCTATGTGTTGCCGGCGACGGCGCTGGGTCTGACCGCTTACTTCAAGGATGGGGAGGGAGCCTGGCAGTTCACGGAGTCGGCGACGATCACGATGGCCGTCACTTTCGGGCTCAAATATACGATTCAGAGCCGACGGCCCAACGGCGATCCCCACTCCTTTCCGTCGGGCCACGCGGCGATCACTTTTTGCAGCGCTGAATTTCTGCGCAAACGCTATGGCTGGAAGTACGGGGCTCCGGCGTACATTTTTGCATCGTTTGTGGCCTACAGTCGGGTTCACGCCCACGAGCATTATGTTCAGGACGTGGTGGCGGGGGCCGCCATTGGCATTGCCTCGACGTATCTTGTAACGAAGCCGTACCATGGCTGGCATGTTCAACCCCAGTTGGGTGCAAAGTACCGCGGCTTGAGTGTGTCGCGGGATTTTTAACCGCCTTCTGGGTCCGTGCACCATCAGGCCGGTGCCGGCAAACCTCGAGCGGGCGGTCGACCCTCGGCCAATGTGGCCACTGCCGCGGCGGGCCGAGATGGACAAATCCCGCCCCAACGCCCAGTCTGGATCTACCGCCCGGGCTGAGTGCCCGGGTGGCTCGAAAGGCAGCCCCATGATGACTTCCAAGCAACGGTTCCTCACGGCCCTGTCGGGCGGACAGCCGGACCGGCTGCCCGTCACCACGCACTGGGTCCCGGGTTATTTCCTGCAGAACGTCGTGCACCTGGCGGAGCAGGATTTTTATGACCGCTTCGGGCTGGATCCGATCCTCTACCTGGCGCCGCACCGGCCCGACACCGCCCTCGGCCAGTACCATGATCCCGACCAGGGGGAGATCGGCTTTCTCGAGAGCCGCCGCGTCTCCAGCGACCAGTGGCGGGTGCGCCAGGAAAAGATTTCCGGCCGCCAGTATCCCGCGACGCGCTGGAGCTTCGTCACGCCCAAAGGCACGCTGAGCATGGTGCTGGAGTCGGACCGCTACAGTTCGTGGGTGGTCGAGCCGCTGGTGAAGGAGCGGCGCGACATCGATCTCATCGGCGAGTTCTGCACCGCACCGCTCTGCGATGTCGCGACCGTCAACCGGGCCGCGGAGCAATTCGGCGAGCGCGGCCTGGTGCGGTCGTACGTGTGCTGCTTCGACATCTTCGGCCAGCCGGGCACGTGGCAGGACGCCACCTGCCTCGCGGGCACCGAGGAGATGATCATGGCGACGTTCGACGATCCGGCGTGGGTGCACGAGTTCCTGACCATCCTGCAGCGCCGGAAGAAGCTCTACCTCGATTCCATGGCGGGGGCGCGCTTCGACCTGCTGGAGCTGGGCGGCGGCAGCGCGTCGTCGTCGGTCATCTCGCCGAAGGTCTTCGACGAGTTTGTCGCGCCGTACGATGCGGAGCTGATCCGCATCGCCCACCGGCGCGGCCAGCGCATCGCCTACCACACCTGCGGCGGGATGATGCCGCTGCTCGAGCGCATCGCCGCCATGAAGCCCGACGCCATGGAGACGTTCACCCCGCCCGCGATGGGCGGTGACACCAACCTGGCCGAGGCGCGCCGGCGGATCCCGCGCGACATCTGCATGATCGGCGGCTTCGACCAGTACCACCATTTCGTCGGCTGCAGCCCGGCGGAGACCCGGCGGGAGGTCCGGCGGTGCTTCGACCAGGCCGGCCGCGACGGCGGCTACATCCTGTGCCCGTCGGACCAGTTTTTCGAGGCGGACACCCCGCTGCTCGAGGCCTTCGCCGACGAGGCGCACCACTGCACGTACGAGGAAAACACGGTCCCGGCCTAGCGCTTGGCGGGGTCGTACCCGCCGCACTCGCGGGCCGTGGCGTACATCGCCACGACGTTCTCGGTCGGGGAGTTGTCCTGCAGCTGGTGGGTCGGGGAGAAGCAGTAGCCGCCGCCCGGCATCATGATCTCGAGCGTCCGCCGGCAATACGCCGCGGTTTCCTCCGCCGTGCCGTAGGCCACGGGACCGGCGGTGCTGATGCAGCCGTGAAACGCCAGCCGGCCGCCGAAGTGCGCCTTCAGGTAGGCGGGAGCCATGTTCTTCGCCTCGGGCTGGAGGGTGTCGACCGCCTTGATGCCGATCGCGATGAAGTCCTCGAACGCCCAGCTGCTCGAGCCGCAGCAGTGGATCATGGCGGGCAGGCCGAACGACTTGGCCAGGTCGGTGAACTGCTGGTGCAACGGCCGGATGTGCCGGCGGTACAGCTCGGGGCTGATCGTCGGCCCGATCTGCGTGCCGAGATCCTCGCCCAGCCAGACGAAGTCGATCCCGCCCTTCGCGGCCTCGAGCGTCCGGCGCAGGACCTCGAACTGGATGTCGAACCGGCGGCGCGTGAGCAGCAGCCCGGCCGGGTCGTCGGTGATGAGATCGACGAGCGTCTGCTCCATGGTGCGGAGCATGCCGTTGCCGTTGATGACATCGGGCAGGCCGGCGTTGCCGGCGAAGACGCCAAACTCCGCGTACTGCCGGCATTGGTCGTGGATCGCGGAGTAGTCGAAGTCATCGGGCGAGGGCATGGGCCAGGCCGCGACCTGCTCCTCGGTCGCCTCCTGCAGCGGGAAGTCGCAGAAGTCCCAGTAACCGCCCGAGGCGTGCTCGATCCACATCCGGTGGATGCCCCAGTCGTCCACCTTCACGCCGCGCTCCGGGATGTCCGCGTGGAGCTTGGCCCCGGTGTACGGGGCCCAGAGGCCGCGGAAGTCGACGTGCAAGGCCCGCCGGAGCCCCTCGTCGTCCGTGGGCGCCAGGCCGAAGTGCGCCTTCAACCGGCGGTCGATGTCCTCGTTGGCGAAGTAGTCGATGGGCACGCGGTCCGGCTGTTGGCAGGCGAGGGCGGTGAGGACGCGTTCCTTGGAGGTCATGGGCGGGGGCGGTTTGGCCTTGGCAGGAAACCCGCGTCCCGGGGCAAAAGCCCGCATGAAGTGGCGGCCCCAGCACGTATTGAGGCGGGCCGCTGGCGGGGATAACCTGTGCTGATGGCGGCCGGTCAGCCGAGCAGGCCGGTGCCGACGAACCACGCGTAGGCGGCGAGCAGCGGCCAGCCCATCCAGCGCGGCAGCCCGCCGGCAAACAGCACGCAGCCCATGTGCAGCAGGGCGGCGCCGATCAGGATGGCGAGGCCGGTCACGAAGAAATGCGGGACCGGCACCGGCGAGACCAGGGCGCAGAGCCCGATGCAGAGTGGGATGCAGATGTGGCCGTCGCCGACCTGCGACGTGTAGGCGATGTCGGCCCGGCGCCGCGCGGCATAGAAAAAGGCCAGCAGCGCGTTGGGCACCACCATGAGCCAGCCGCTCAGCCAGCCGAGGTGGGTGGCGCTGATGAAGCCGCTGTGCTGCGCGGCCAGCCAGGCGACCAGCCAGTCGATGCTCGCGTAGATGCCGTAGGCCGCGAGCGCCACGAGGAACACGTCGAGGTAGAACAGCGGGCCGAACGAGCGCTGCCGGCGGACGTTGTGCTTGAGCACGTCGTACACCTGGAAGCACTGCCAGAAGAGGAACAGGGCGATGAGCACGAGCCCGTCGTTGGCGTCGAGCCGGCCATCGGCGCCGAGCGCCCAGGTGACGCCGCTGAAGAACACCACGGCGGCGAGGGTGAGGAGCAGGGAGAGGCGGTTGATCTTGCGCTCCGTGTCGGCGGAGGCGGCGGCGGCCTTCTGCTTGGCGCCGTTTTTTTTGGGCTTTGCCTCGGCGCGCAGGCTGAGGCCCCAGATCAGGGCCGGCAGGCCCAGGACCAGGGTCAGGTTGGTGACGTTGTTGACGAGGCAGTTGGTCAGCACCTCCCGGGTCGGGCCGTGGCGCCCGGCGATGATGGCGACGAAGAGCAGGTTGCCCAGGCCCGAGCAGTACGGCATCACCAGCGTGCCGAGCGCCGTGCCCTCGAGCCCGTGGTCCAGCATCGCCTCGAGGCGCCAGATCATCACCAGCGAGGCGGCGAGGAACAGCCCGAGATAGGTCCACACACTCGTGTACCCCAGCGTGTCGATCGCCTCGGTGAGCGGATTCATCGGCGGGCAAACGCGAGCCGGAGGCGGCCGCCGGTGGCGCGCAGCCGGAGGCCGGCGCCCAACGCGGCCGAGAGGCGGGGCGAGGTGAGCACGGCGGCCCGCGGGCCGGACCCGACCACGCGGCCGGCGCGCAGCAGCAGGGCATGGGTGAAGGCCGGCGTGATCTCCTCGACATGGTGGGTCACGAACACCAGCGCCGGGGCGCTGCGCCGCCGCGCAAGCCGGTCCACGAACTGCAGGAATTTTTCGCGCGCCACGGGGTCGAGCCCGGCGCACGGCTCGTCGAGGATGAGCAGCCGCGGCCGCGGCATGAGGGCGCGGGCGATGAGCACGCGCTGGCGCTCGCCCTGCGAGAAATGCACCCATTCGCGCCGGGCAAGGCGGCTCGCACCCACGAGCCGCAACAGGCGCGCGGCCGCGGCGCGGTCGGCGCGGCTGGTTTTTTTCCAGAGGTCAAGCTGGGCGAATTTGCCGCTCATGACGGTGTCGAGGGCGGTCTCGGCGAGCGGGATGGCGGCGGCAAACGCACTGGTGACCAGGCCAATGTGCAGCTGCAGGGCGCGCCAGTCGCTGTCGCCGTACTGCTGGCCGAGCACGGTGATCTCACCGGCGGTGGGGGTGAGGAAGCCGGTCAGCGTCTTGAGCAGCGAGGTCTTGCCGGAGCCGTTGGCGCCGAGGATGACCCAGTGCTCGCCGGGCCGGACCCGCCAAGTGACGTCGCGCAGGATCGTGGTGCGCCCGCGGGCGACGCGCAGGCCGGTGACGGCGAGGATGGGTTGCATGGCGCGCAGAGATTCCGGGGACTTTCGCCGGAGCGAGCAAGGGCGGACTGAAGACAAGAGGAGGAGTTTAAGGGGGAACCCAGGAAGCCAGGAACCGATCCCAATCAGTTTTTCTGGTTTCTTGGCTTCCCTCTTGGATAATTCAGTCCTCGCTTCAGGACTGGGTTGCCTCGCCGGCGTTTCCGCGCAGGGTAAGAGCGGAGCCATGAGCGCACTGAAAATCTACACCTACGCCTCATGCGACACCTGCCGCCGGGCGGTGAAGTGGCTGCGCGCCCACGGCCTCGAGTTTGCCGAGCACGCCATCCGCGAGACCCCGCCGTCACCGGCGGAACTGCGCACGATGCTGGCGGCGCAGGGCGGGGAATTGCGCCGGCTCTTCAACACCTCCGGCCGCGACTACCGCGAGCAGCAGCTCGGCGGGAAGCTGCCGGCGCTGGGCGAGTCCGCGGCCCTCGCGCTCCTCGCCGGCAACGGCAACCTGGTGAAACGGCCGTTCCTGCTGGGCGGCGGGGTGGCGCTGACCGGCTTCGACGAGGCCGCTTGGGCGGCGGCGCTCCTGAAACCATGAGCGCGCCCGCCGAGCCCGCCCGCATCGAGCTGCGCCTGCGTGAACTCGCGCAGCTGTTCAACTCGATGGATCCGTCGCCCTTCGTGGACCGCGACCTCGACCGGGATGCCGAGGAGTTCATCCACGGCTGGGCGCGGGAACACCCGGCCGACCGCGAATTCGAGCTGGTGGTGTACCTGGCGGTGGCACCGCCGGCGGACCGGGCCGCGGGGACGGAAAACGCCGTGCACCGTTATTTTGCCAGCCGGGCGGAGGTGAAGGGCCGCGAGCTGAAGGCGCTGCTGCGCCGCGGCCGGATCAGCCTGCTGGCGGGCCTCCTGTTCCTCGGGGGTTGCTACTTGCTCAGCCTCCTGGTCGCCCACCTCGGGCTGGGGGCGTTTTCGGTGGTCGGCCGGGAAGGCCTGGCGATCGTGGGCTGGGTCGCGATGTGGCGGCCGCTGGAGATTTTTCTCTACGACTGGTGGCCGGTGCGCGAGGAGCAGACGATGTTTTTGCGGCTCGCGCGAATGAGCGTGCGTTTGGTGCCGCCGGCGGCTTGAGTGGTGGGGATGTTGCCCATGAATCCGCTTCACACCACCCTGCGCTGGCTGTCCACGCACACCCGTTTTCCGGCCAGCCGGCTCGAAACACGGGCGGAGGTGCTGCTGTGCGTCGCCGCGCTGGTCGCGGCGGAGGAGGCCGAAGCGCTGGCCGGCACCCGGCATCTCATCCAGTCGCGCGACGGGGCGAAGGACTCGGCGCTGCGCGCCTACAGCTACCGGCGCAGCAAGGTGCATTACGTCTGCGACAACAGCGCCAAGGTCTAGGCGCCTCCCGGTCGGCGGTTTTGTGTAACTTTCCCGCCAGGGCGGGGTTTTTGAGGACACACCCTCCATGAATACCCGTTACCTGCTCCTGTCGGCCGGCTTGCTGGCCCTGGCCCCGTTTTCCGCGCACGCCAAGATCGAGCGCGTGGTCGAAAAGACCTTCACCGTCCCGCCGGGCGGCGTTCTCCGGATCGAAACCCAGGGCGGCGACATCCACGTACAGAGTTCGCCCGACCCGACCGTCAAGGTCGTGGCCCGGGAGCGGATCCGCGCCAGCTCGGAGGCCGAGGCGGACGAGCTGCTGAAGAATCTCACGCTGACTATCGAGCAGCAACCCGCGGGAGTTTCCGCCGTGGCCAAGTACGAAAAGAGTGCGCCGGGTTTCCACTGGGGCGCCTGGCCGCCGGTGAGCGTGGACTTCACCGTGACCGTGCCCACGAACTACAATCTGGACCTCAAGACGGCCGGCGGCGATGTCACCGTCGGTGATCTCACGGGCAAGGTTCTCCTGCGCACCTCCGGGGGCGACGTCGCGCTCGGCAAGATCGCGGGGGACATCGATGCCGGCACCTCCGGGGGCGACGTGCGCCTGGCCGAGGGCCTCGCGGCGGTGAAACTCGGCACCTCCGGCGGCGATATCCGGGCCGGCCGGGTGGTCGGCCCGACGGAGCTCGGCACCTCGGGCGGCGACATCGACGTCAAGTCGGTCGAGAACACGCTCCACGCCGCGACGAGCGGCGGCAACGTGACCGCGGGCTTCACCGGCCCGCTCAAGGGCGACTGCAAGCTCGCCACCTCCGGCGGCCGCATCCGCGTGACGGTGGACAAGGGAGCGGCCTTCGACCTCGACGCCTCGACCAGCGGCGGCGACGTGGACGCGACCGGGCTCACCATCACGATTGAAAAGGGCGGCGCGGGGCGCAGCCGGCTGGCCGGCAAGGTCAACGGGGGCGGCCCCCTGCTGAAGCTCCGCACCAGCGGCGGCGACGTGGACGTCCAGGCCCGCTGACGGGCGGGCGCGACATCGCGCTGGCCAAGGCGGGCGGCGGCGTGTGGAGTGCCGGCATGGCTACCGAAACAGTCTACGCGGAACTCACCGCCGCGCTGAAGCGCGTGCACGCCCTCGGCACGCTGGTCGAGCTGCTGGGCTGGGATGAACAGGTCAACCTGCCGGAAGGCGCGGCCGAGCAGCGGGCCGGGCAGCAGGCCGCGCTGGCCGAGGCGCTGCATGCGGCCGCCAGCGACGCGAAGATCGGCGGCTGGCTGGCGACGCTGGAGGCGGATGCCACGTTGAGCGACGACCAGCGGGCGGTCGTGAAGAACGCGCGGCGAGACTACGACCACGCGACCCGGCTGCCGGCGGAATTCGTGCGCGACAAGGCCGCCCAGAGCAGCCGCGGCTACCATGCGTGGGCCCGCGCCCGGGCGGCCGATGATTTTGCCGGCTATGCGCCGGTGCTGCGGAAGAACCTGGAGTTCGCGAAGCGCGAGGCGGGCTACCTCGGCTGGGGCGGGCGCGAATACGACTACATGATCGACCAGCACGACCCGGGCATGACCGCGGCGGTCATCGAGCGGTTGTTTGGCGAGCTCAAGGCCGGCCTGGTGCCGCTGGTGCGCGAGATCGCCGCCGCGCGCGTGAAACCCCGGACGGACGCCCTGCGCGGATTCTCCCCGGAGGGGCAGCGGGTGTTCCTGCGCGAGGTGACGGAGCGGCTCGGCTTCGACTACCAGCGCGGCCGCATCGACGTGTCGCTGCATCCGTTCTGCTCCGGGACCGGCTCCGACGTGCGCATGACGACGCGGTTCAAGGAGCAGGAGCCCCTCGACTCGCTCTTCAGCGCCATCCACGAGACGGGTCACGGCCTGTATGAGCAGGGCCTGGTGGCCGAGCACCTGGGCACGGCCCTCGGCGTGCACGCCGGCATGGCGGTGCACGAGTCGCAGAGCCGCCTCTGGGAGAACCAGGTGGCGCGCAGCCGCGGGTTCTGGCAGTGCTTCGAGCCGCGCCTGCGGGAGCTGTTTCCCGCGCAGACGGCGGCGGTCTCGACGGACGAACTGTACCTCGCGATCAACGCGGTGGAGCCGACGCTGATCCGCGTCGATGCGGACGAGGTAACCTACAACCTGCACATCATTCTGCGCTTCGAGCTGGAGAAGAAGCTCTTCACCGGCGAACTCGCGGTGGACGGCCTGCCGGCGGCGTGGCGCACCGCGGCGCAGGCGCTGCTCGGGCTCACCCCGGCGAACGACCGCGTGGGCGTGCTCCAGGACGTGCACTGGAGCGGCGGCTCGTTCGGCTATTTCCCGAGCTATTGCCTCGGCAACATGCTGGCGGCGCAGCTGTGGTACCGCGCTCTGGCGCTGCGGCCGGCGCTGGAGGACGACTTTGCCCGCGGGGACTTCCGGTGGCTGCTCAACTGGCTGCGCGAGAACGTGCACGCGCAGGGCCGGCGCTTCGACGCGCTCGCCCTGGCCCGCCGGGTGACGGGCGAGGAACTGTCGCCGCGGCACCTGCTGCGCTACCTGCGCGAGCGCTACGGTGCGCTTTACCTGCGCTGAACTGAATATCGGGCGTGAAGCCCGACCTACGACCGAAAATTAGCCATGGGCCTGATTGACACCCACACGCACCTCGAGGGTTTTGCCCGCGCCGGCACGCTGCCGGGCATCCTCGCCCGGGCGCGGGAGGCCGGGGTTGAAGCGATGATCGCCATCGGCACCTCGCCGGATGACTGGGCGCTCAACCGTGATCTGGCCCGGGACCAGGCCGGCTTCGTGCACTACACGGCCGGGCTGCATCCCTGCGAAGTTGAGGCGGGCTGGGAAGCCGCGCAGGCGCAGGTGGCGGGTTTCTGGGCAGGGGAGACGCGGCCGGTCGCGCTGGGCGAAATCGGGCTCGACCGGTTTCACCTGCCCAAGGAGGCGGCGGAGGCGGAAAAGGTTTTTGCCCGGCAGCGCGCGGCGTTTGCCGAGGGGCTGGCGCTGGCGAAGCGGCTGGGCTGCCCGGTGGTGATCCACTCGCGCGGGGCGTTGGCGGAATGCGTGGCGATGATCGACGCGAGCGGCGTGGACTGGACGAAGGTCGTGTTTCACTGCTTCGCGGAAGGCGAGGCCGAGATGGCCGAGCTGACGCGGCGGGGCGGGGTGGGATCGTTCACGGGGATCCTGACCTACAAGACGGCCGGCAATATCCGGGCCGCGGCGCGTGCCCAGGGCCTGGCGCGGCTGATGCTCGAAACCGACGCGCCGTACCTCACGCCCATGCCCCACCGGGGAAAACCCAACGAGCCCGCGTTTGTGCGGCACACGGCGGAATTTGCCGCCCGGGAAGTCTTGGGCGTGAGCTACGACGAACTGGCGGTGGCCACGACCGCGAACGCGCGGAAGTTCTTCGGCCTGTGAGGCTCAGGCCTCGTCGAACTTGCGGGCGAACAGCGCCTCGAGCTCGGTCAGCATCTGCGCCGCATCATCGTCGCCGCTGGCCAGAAACTTGACCTTGGAGCCCTTGCCGGCGGCGAGCATCATCAAGCCCATGATGCTCTTGCCGTTCACCTGCTCCTCGTCCTTTTCCACAAACACGTCGGCTTTGAACCGGTTGGTGATGCGCACGATCATGGCGGCGGGACGGGCGTGAATGCCCATCTTGTTCTGCACCAAAAGCTCCTTGATGAGCTGGGGAGTGGCAGAAGGTGCGTCGCTTTTGTTCATGACAGTGGTGAGAGAGACCGGCCTAAATCCAAGATGAGGCTCCGGCTTGCAACCTAAAAACCGGAAGTCATGCTGTGACCAGATGAGCGATATTGCAATCATCGTGCCATGCCGGCTTGAGTCTACCCGGTTCCCGCGCAAGCTCTTACACAAGATCAAGGGCCGACCGCTGCTGTTGTGGGTGGCGGAACGGATCAAGCGGGAGGCGCCGGAGTTTCCGCTGTATTTCGCGGTGGATCATGAACTTTTGCGAAATTGCGTCACCGGGCAGGGTTTCAAGGCTGTCATGACCGATCCGGCGCACGCCAGCGGCACGGATCGCATCGCGGAGGCCAACCACACCGTCCGGGCGGCCAAGGTGATCAATGTGCAGGCCGATGAACCGCTGGTCACGGGCGGCCAGATCCGGGCGCTGGCCGGGTTGCTGGACGGCGGGGCCCCGATGGCGACGCTGGCGACGCCGTTCCAGCGCGCGGTGGACATTGCCAACCCGAACCAGGTGAAGGTGGTGATGCGGCGGGACGGCCGGGCGCTGTATTTTTCCCGGTCGATCATTCCCTTCCCGCGGGAGCGCGGGACCGCCGTGGATGATGCGTGGGTGCGGGCGAATCCCTGTTTCAAGCATCTCGGGCTCTACGCCTACTCGGCGGACCTGCTGGAAAAATTCACGAAGCTGCCCCCGGGCCGGTATGAGCAGGCGGAAAAGCTCGAGCAGCTCCGCGCGCTGGAAAACGGCTACGACATCGCGTGCGGCGTGACGGAGGACCCGACCATCGGCGTGGACACGCCCGAGGATGCGGCGAAGTTCGAGGCGTGGCTCGGCTAGGGCTGCGGAGAGGGCGCCGCGGCTCCAAACAACACCGATGGAGACGTGGCGCCCTCGCCGCGTTGATCCCCGCTTACAGCCGCTTGGTGCTCACGCGGGTGATCCAAAACACCTCGCACGCGTGGCCGCCGGTGTCGTCGCGCGAGAGCGAGGAGCGCCAGTGATAGCCGTCGGGCGCGGTGGCCTCGATCAGATAGCCCTCGAGCGTGACGACGTCGTGCCGTTTCACCGCCAGCAGGGCGCTGCGCACATTGTCGGCGGGCAGGCAATGGGTGTTGGCGGAGTGGGTGGCCATGAGGCCGGGGTCGAGGGGCGGCTCGCCCGACCAGCGGTATTCGTACCAGCGGCCCGACTGGCTGACCGTGAGGTCATTGATGACCGCGGACATCGACATGGGGCCCCAGCCGAGCGCGAGGTCCACCGGCGAGAGGTCGGCCTCGCGGTCGTTGTGGTACCGCTCGCGGCTGAGCACGACGGCGGTGATGGTGTAGCGGGCCAGCGGCGTGATCGTGTACTTGCCCTGCATGAACGGCCCCGGCAGGCCGGACGCGACCTGCACCGGGTCCTTGGCGGCGGGCAGCCCGCGCCAGGCGGCGGCCGGCTCGTGCAGATACAGCCACGCGGCGGCGGCGAGGAGACCGAAGACGAACCATTTTTTCACCGGGGCAGTCCCGGGCAAAATTTCCGCGGAGGCAAGTGCGCGCAGCTTGGAAACCGGCGGGAAATTTCCATCCCGCGGCGCGGACGGACCGGCCCGCGGGCGGAGTAGGCGCGGCGGAAACTCAGATCTTCCCGGCCTGGCGCTGCTCGACCATCCGGTAGAAATCGACGAAGAGCGGGTCGGCGTCGTTGGGGCCGGGCGCCGCCTCGGGATGGTATTGCACGGAGAAGACAGGCAGCCGGTCATGGCGCAGGCCCTCGACGGTCTGGTCGTTGAGGTTGATCTCGGTCACCCGCGCGCCGCGGCGCTCGAGGGACTTCGGGTCGGTGGCGAAGCCGTGGTTCTGGGCGGTGATGGAGACTTTGCCGGTCTCGAGGTTTTTCACCGGCTGGTTGCCGCCGCGGTGGCCGAACTTGAGCTTGAAGGTGGTGCCGCCGAGCGCGTGGGTGATCATCTGGTGGCCGAGACAGATGCCAAAGATCGGGAAATCCGGCAGCAGGCCGGTCACGGTCTGGTGGATGTAGGGCAGCGCGGCGGGGTCGCCGGGGCCGTTGGAGAGGAACACGGCGTCGGGCCGGTGCTCGCGCACCTGCTCGTGCGTCGTGGTGGCGGGAAAGACCTGCACGTCGAAGCCGTGGTTCACCAGTTTCCGGAAAATGCTGTGCTTCGCGCCGTAGTCGAAGGCGGCCACGCGGAATTTTTTCACCGGCACGCCCGGGACGTTCATCGTCGTGCCGACGGGCAGGTACGGAGTGTTGTGGTTCGCGGGGTCGTCGGCGCGCCAGAAATAGGGTGCCGGGCAAGTGACATCCCTCACGTAGTCCGCCCCGGCCATGTCCCGCCAGGCCCGGGCGAGTTTCACCGCCTCATCATCGCCGAGGGGCAGGGTGCTGAGGCAGCACTTCATCGCCCCGTCGACGCGGAGTTTTTTGGTGAGCGCGCGGGTGTCGACCTCACTGATGCCCGGGATGCCGGCCGCGCGCAGGTAGTCGCCGAGCGACTGGCGGCTGCGCCAGTTGCTGACCACGGGCGAGAGCTCGCGCACGACGAAACCGGAGCACTTGGGCGCCGCGGCCTCGGTATCCTCGTCATTCACGCCGTAGTTGCCGATCTGGACGGCGGTCATGGTGACGATCTGGCCGAAGTAGGAGGGGTCGGTGAGGATCTCCTGGTAGCCGGTCATCGACGTGTTGAACACGCACTCGCCGGCGATGGTGGCATCGGCGCCAAAGGCGCGGCCCCGGAAGATCGAACCATCCTCAAGGGCGAGAACTGCGGGCTTGGGCGTGGACATTAAAGCCTGACGAAAAGGCGTTGGTGCGGGTCTGCCAAGGGGAAACATGGCCCGGGGGCAATTTTACCCCGCCATTTGACAGGACGGGCCGGGCCCCTTACCCGTTTCCGACCAACCAATGCCCTACACCGAAGACCGCTCCGCCTGGTTCGAAGGGCAGGGGCTTTGGCAGCACATTCCCGCCAGCGACTGGCGCGACTGGACGTGGCAGCTCAAGAACCGCATCACGAGTGTCGCGCAGCTGGAACAGTTTATGACGCTCACGGCGGACGAGAAGGCCGGCTGCGATTTTGCCGGCCAGAAGCTCTCGCTCGCGATCACGCCCTATTTTTTCAACCTGATCGACCGCCATGACCCGAACTGCCCCATCCGGAAGCAGGTCATCCCGCGGTCGGGGGAGATGCAGCTGTCGACCGGGGAGGAGCTCGATTCGCTGGGCGAGGACGGGCATTCGCCGGTGCCGGGCCTGGTGCACCGGTATCCGGACCGGGTGCTGTTCCTGGTGACGGACCGCTGTGCGGCCTACTGCCGCTACTGCACCCGGAGCCGGCTCGTCTCCAATGCGCAGGACTATAATTTTCATCCGGAATACGAGCAGGCGCTCCGCTACATCGAGGACCATCCCGAGGTGCGCGACGTGCTGCTCTCCGGCGGCGACCCGCTGCTGCTCTCGGACAAGAAGCTCGAGCACCTGATCAGCCGGCTGCGCGCGATCAAGCACGTGGAGTTCATCCGCATCGGCTCGCGCATCCCGGTGTTCCTGCCGCAACGGATCACGCCCGCGCTCTGCGAGATCTTCGAGCAGTACGGGCCGATCTGGATGAGCATCCACGTGAACCACCCGAAGGAGTGCACGGCCGAGCTCAAGGACGCATGCGAGCGGCTGGCGTTTGCCGGCGTGCCACTCGGCAACCAGAGCGTGCTGCTTGCCGGGGTGAACGACGATGCGGACGTGATGGCGGCGCTGGTCCACCGGCTGCTGCGGATGCGCGTGCGGCCCTACTATCTCTACCAGATGGACCTCATCACCGGGGGCGCGCACTTCAAGGTCGATGTCCGCAAGGGCATCGAGATCATCCGCGCACTGCGCGGCCACACGACCGGCTACGCCGTGCCGCAGTACGTCATCGACGCCCCGGGCGGCGGCGGCAAGGTGCCGGTCAATCCCGAGTACGTCGAAAAGATCACGGACGACGAGGTGGTGTTCCGCAATTACGAGGGCGAGCGGTTCGTGTACCCGCTCAAGAGCGTGCCGGTGGTGGCGCCCGCGGCCCCGGTCGAGAAGATCCCGGCCCGGTGACGGCGTTGCCCCGTGCCCGTCATTGGAGCGAGAAGGTCGCGCTGACGGTGGTGGTGATGGTTTTCTCGGGCGCGGTGGTGTCGTTGTTCCCCTCCCAGCTGGTCGCGCTCGAATAAAGCGGGTTGATCTGCACGACGCCCATGCGGGCGGTGCGCAGCTCCTTGATCCGGCGACCGCCCTGCCCGGCGATCTGTTCCGCCCGGGCGCGCGCATCCTTGGTCGCCTCAGCCATCATCTCGATCTTCGCCTCGCTCGCCTTGGTGTAGATGAACTCGAGTCCCTCCGATACGAGCGCGATGCCCTGCGCCAGCAACGCGGCGGATTCCGTGCCCAGCCGCGTGGTCGTCGCGATGTCGGTCGACTTGATCTCGATCCGCTGGACGAGACGGTAGCCGAGGCGCTTCGTCACGGTTTCCTCGTCGCCGTTTCTTGCGCGCGCCGTGATCTCGCGGATCTGCACCGGCAGGAGGGTGAATTCCTTCACGCCCTTCGCGCGCAGGAACGCGTCCACTTGCCCGAGGGCGGACTTGAGCTTTTCATGCGCCGCCAGGAGGGACTCGTCGTCCACGCCGAAGCTGGCGCGCCAGACGACGAGATCGGACTGCACGTTTTTTCGCGCGGAACCGGTCACCTCGATGACTTGGGATTCATGGAGGTGGGTCCAGGTCCGGGTGAAGACAATGGAGGCAAAGCAGAGACCAGCGGCGAGAAACAGGCCGGCGAGGAGGCCGAAGAGATGCGGGCGGGAAGGGTGGGTTTCCATGGGAAATGGTGTGCGGATAGCCCTCGGCTTGCGTGTCATAGTTGTCCAACTCAAGTCATTCACAATGCCATAGTAATTGTAATACAATCACTTGCGTAATATAATCGGGCGTGAACAAACCCGGGATTTTTTTGAGCGTTTTGCGCGCCCGCCCGTCTATCTCTGCGTAGTCAATTATCGTTCACGGGAACGGTAATCGTTTGTAGTTCTTACGGTTTGCTTGGTGTTAGGTCACTCGAGCCGCTCCGAAAGGGGCGGCTCTTGTGTTTCTGGGATTCGCGCCCCGGCGGAAGGATTGGCTTGCGCCGCCGCCCGCGGCGCGCTTTCACCGCTCTTGCCTGTAGGGGTGTCCTCCGCGGAGGACTGAGATTGCGGCACGACCGGCTGCTCGACCCTTCGAACCTGAAACGGATCATGCCGACGAAGGAAACAGCAGGCGCTGTCAGCGCCACGGGGCGGGCGGCGCCGCTTTCGCCGGGAGTCCGGTTTGGGGCGGGCCACACCTCCCATGAAACTCCCGCACCGCCTCCTTCTCCTCGCCGCCGGCGCCCTGAGCCTCGCCCGTGCCGGCGCGCAGGACGCGCCTGACGTCACCACGCTCTCCCGCTTTCTCGTCACCGGCGTGCCCGTGGACCAGTCGGTCAACCCGCTCACGCGCGAGACCGCGGCGGTGATGGGCGACGCGCGCGGGCCGCTGGACACGCCGCGGGGCGTGAGCACGATCACCACGGCCCTCTTCAACGAGCGCCAGATCCACGGGGTGCAGGAGATCCTGCTGTATTCGCCGAGCGCCTACGTCGGCGCGGCCTACGGCAACATCACCATGCCGAATTTGCGCGGCGACCTGGCCGAGACCTACCTCAACGGCCAGCGGCTCAGCTACAACTTCTACGGGTATTTCCCGTCGTTCAACGGCGTCGAGGCCGTCGATCTCGTGCGCGGCCCCGGCTCGGCGGTCTTCGGCGCCGGCTATTTCACCGGGGGCTACGTGAACTATGTCACGAAGTCGCCGGGTTTTTCCGGCCCCGCGACGACCGTGACGACCCGGCTCGGGACCTGGGCCCCGGGCCAGGTCTCCTCTCTCAACGGCTCGGTGCAGATCGACACGACCGCGCCGGTCAACGACCGCCTCGCCTGGCGGCTGAGCTACGAGGCGAAGGGCGGCGACACGTTTTTCCGCCAGAACGCCGCGCCGGACAGCCGGCAGGATGTGTTCGCCGCGCTCACCTGGAAGCCCGGGGCGGCGACGACGGTGGATTTCAGCGCGCAGTATTTCTGGCAAAACCCGCCCGAGACGCTCGGCGTCAACCGCGTCAACCAGGACCTGATCTGGCGCGGGACCTACTACACCGGCGCGGCGGCCGACACCTCCCCGTTCCCGGGCCCGATCCCGGCCACCGGCGCGGTGCCGCTGCCGTGGGAGGCCACGCTGTTTTCGCGGGGGGATTTTTCCAACGCCAACGTCGTGCGCGCGCAGTTGATCGTCACGCACGGGTTCTCCCCGGCGCTGACGCTCGTGAACCGCACGCTGTTCGAGTACGTGAACCGCCGCCGTTTCCAGCAGTTCGAGTACGCCGAGTACGTCACGCAGCACACGTTCGAGAACCGCACCGAGCTGCACGGCGACTGGAGCGCCGCCGCGCTGCCGTCGTCGGTCGTCGCCGGCGTGACGGTCCGCGAGGCGCGCGCGCTCAGCTACGAGAACTATTTCAACGAATACATCTACAACTTCGACCTCACCGACCCGTCGCGCACCTTCAACGAGGCGGCGCAGTATCCCAACTCCTACTATCCCGGCGTCGCCGGCCCCGGCGGGCGGCCGTTCTTCCCGGCGGCATGGGGTAGTCCCGAGACGGACCACAGCACGCTCTGGGATCTCGCGGCCTTCTGGCAGCACGAGCTCAAGTTCACCCCCCGGCTCTCGTTCATCGCCGGCCTGCGCGGCGACCTGTACCGCGGCGACGCCCGCGACCCGCTGGCGCCGGCCGGCACGACCCCGTGGCACGACTCCGCCAACGTCGGCACGTTTTCGCCGACGACCAGCCTCATCTTCCGGCCGACGCCGACGACCTCGCTCTACGCGACCTACCAGCGGATCCGCGCGGTCGAGGGCAACCTGGCGGGCGGCGGGCTCATCCTGAAGGACCGGGGCGACGGCACCGGCGCGCTGAACCACAACGACTTCCGCAACCGCAGCGACCTCGCCGAGGCCGGCGCGAAATTCTCGCTGCTGGACCACCGGTTGTTCGCGGCCGCGGCGCTCTTTGACCAGCGGCGCACGAAGATCGGGGTCGGCGGCGAGCACGACGACATCCTGCTCCGCGGGCTCGAGCTGGAGGCGGTCTACCAGCCCGACACGCGGTTCAGCGCCACCGCCAATGCGACGTTCCAGGACGGCCACTATGTCGATTCCGCGCCATTCCAGCTGGGCGGCCGCTCGATTTACGCCGCCTACGCGCTCGGCCGCGGACCCGGCGGGCGGGGCACCGGCACCGCGGCCTACGATCCGTATGCGGACCAGGTGCCCGCGGGGGACTGGCCGCTGCTGGGGATGTCGAAGGTCCTGCTCAACGGCAGCGTGCGCTACCGGCTGGAGGGCGGATGGGGCGCCGGCCTCAACCTCCAGTGGCAGAGCTGGCAGCGCGGCAACCTCGACAACGAGTGGCACATCCCCGCGCAGTACGCGCTCAACGGCGCGCTGTTCTACGAGGCCCGGCGCTGGTCGGTGAACCTCGACCTCCTCAACCTCACCGGCCAGCGCAACTGGATCCACAACGGCGACGCCTACACGGCCAGCGAGCTGATCTTTCCCGCGCTGCCGTTCCGCCTGGAAGGGTATTTCAAATTCAAATTCTGAGGTCGCGCCGGGCGCTGGGCGCGTGACCTCTCGCTTGCGCACGGCGGGCGGCGGCGTACAACTCGGGCCATGATCGGTCTCCAGGAAGGCAAGGGCGCCGCGGCCAAGAAGCCGCCCGAGCGGTTCTTCACGCTGCGGCTCACCGTGGCCGGCTGCTCGCCGCGCATCTGGCGGCGGCTGAGCGTGCGCGAATCCATGTGGCTCTCGCGGCTGCACGACAGCATCCAGATCCTCTTCGACTGGTTCGACTACCAGACCCACGCCTTCAACCTCGACGACCTGCATTATGGCAACCCGCTGAAGCGCGACGACCTCAGCATCGAGGACGACCGCGACGTCTCGCTGGCGGACCTCGACCTCGAGCACCGGGCCCGCTTCACCTACGACTACAACTTCGGCGACGGCTGGCAGGTCGAGCTCAAGGTCGAGCGGGTCGGCGTGATCGAGAAGGGCGTGGCGTTTCCGGTCTGCCTGGCCGGCGAGCGCGCCGGGCCGCCGGAGGATTGCGGCGGGCTGGAGGCGTTCCAGGACATGCTGGCGTGCATCAAGGAGCCGCACACCGACCTCGGGCGCGAGTGGCTCGAATGGCTCGGCCCGGATTACCACCCCGAGGTCTGCGACCTGACCAAGATCAACAAGGCGCTGAAAAAACTCGGCAAGTGACGCCGGGTCATTGGCTAGTGACGCTGTGACCGGAATGTGACGGCACCGGCGCTTGACGCCCGGGGGCGGCGGCGCAGCTTGCGGCCGTTCTTTGCCACTTTCCTGGTCGGTCTGGAGGCGTTGCCGCATTCCCGCGGTGAAGCTTCCTTCCGACCATGAAGAACAGGACCAGACAACTCTACGTCATCAGTCCGGGGATTTCTCCCGGGGCGGCGTTCGTCAGCTGGGATGCAGGGGAAGACCCCTACCAGCGCACGTACGATGATCTGCCCGGGGAGCCAAAACCGGCCCAACGACGCGAGAGTCCGCAACGCAACTGGACGCAGGCGGCCAGGCACCTGCCCGAGGTGTGGCGCCGTCTCGTCCGGCAGCCGCTGTGGCGTCAGGCTGCGAAGCCGGCCGCTTCAGCTTAAACAGCAAACAACGCCGGGGTGGGGGAGCAATCCTCCGCCCCGGCTCTTTTTTTGGCGCGGGCGCGCTCAGTGCGACTCGGTGAAGCTCGTGATCGAGTGCCACTCGATCACCTCCTGCAGCAGGGCGCGCTCGGTCTTGAGGACGATGCGCTCGAGGCTGTTCCACGTCTGGCAGAAGGCGACCTGCTTGCGGCTGTCCTCCAGCGTGGCGCGCATCTCCCGGTAGCGGGCCACGCGCCGCTGGAGGTCGTTGATCGAGATCAGCGAGATGAAGGCGGCGGCCACGACGGGCAGCGCGATCGGGAGGAAATAAAACACCGTGGTCGTGACCCAGTGGGGCGTCTCCACCTCCATGGTGTGGCAGACGGCGTAGGCCAGGGTGCTTGAGAGCGCCAGGATGGTCGCGATCCAGAAGCCCAGCTTGAGCCGGGTGAACTGCGGCAGCGAGCGCGACTCCTGCCGCTGGTAGTACGCGAGCTGGTCGTCGATGCGTTTTTCCAGGTAGGTGCGCTTGAATTCCGCCATGGGGATCGGCTGGGCGTTGGCGGAACGGCTGTGCAGGATGTGGAGCGAGCGGGTCAGCGCGTGCACGCCGGGCAGGTCCAGGTCCTGGAACAGCGGGGCGGCGCGCGGCAGGCCCCACGTGGCGAGGGCCGAGCGGCAGAACTCGGCGGCGAGGCGGCAGCGCACCCAGTTGTGGTGCGAGTGGTGGTACCGCAGGACCAGCGCCACCCCGAGCGCGCCGATGAGGCAGAGCAGCTTGACCCACGGCAGCGCGCCGAGGTGCAGGTCGAAGGCCAGCGCCGCGCCGGCGACGATCGTGGCGACGACGTGCAGCAGCACGGTGGAGACGATGAGCCGGCGGAACTGGGGCGCCCCGTGGCTGGCGGCGTAGTCCGCCTTCTTCTGGAAGGCGAAAATGAAGTCCGGCGCCTTGAAGGGATTGGCCCCGCCGTCCGGGGCCGCCGGGAGGCGGTTGAGGTAGGTGAGGCTGGCGTCGGCCCGCGCGAGCTGGGGAAAATTTTCCCGCCGGGTTTCCATCGTGTCGGGGTTGATCACGATGAGCGGCTTGCCGAGGGAGCGGGCGTATTCCACCACCTCGGCGGTGCCGCCGCGGCCCCGGGCTGGCTGGCCGTCCCAGACCGCGAGCAGCAAGTCGGCCCCGTTGACCGTCTCCATGCCGCAGTCGAGGTAGGCGTCCTCGCGCGAGCCGTTCTCCGTGATGATGCGCACATGCTCCGCCTGCTTCAGCGTCTCCTCGGTCGTGGCCCATTCCGCCGCGGTGAAATCACTGGCGAACTCCGCCTTCGGCAGCGGCAGGATGGCGTGCCACGACAGGCCGAGCGCCCGCGCCTGCGCCACAAACAGCAGGTCGCCGCCCGTGGCGACGGACGAGAGCGCCACCCATTCGCCGGTCGCCTCCTGCCGGAGGGACTCCAGCGCGCGGGTCACGGCCCGGGCGGTGCCGGCGGCATCCGGGAGCTGCCGGTGGCCGGAAAATCCGACGACATGGAACAGGGGCAGCTGGCTGGCGGTGGTGGCGGGCAGGGGCATTCGGCCGAAAAAGTCGTGCAAAACGGGTGTCAGCGGGGATTTGAGCTGGCAAGGTCTAAGCTTAACTAGCATATTAGGTGACGTTTTATGCCGGATTCCCCCTCCGCCCCGCCGGGCGCCGTATTCCTCAGCTATTCCCGCGAAGATTCCGACGTGGCCCGCCGATTGGCCGATGCCCTGCGCGCCTTCGGCCTGGAGGTGTGGTTCGACCAGAATGAGCTCCGGGGCGGGGATTCGTGGGACGCCAAGATCCGCACCCAGATTCGCACCTGTTCGTTGTTTGTGGCCATCATTTCGGAAAACACCCAGGCGCGCGGCGAGGGCTACTTCCGCCGGGAGTGGAAGCTCGCCGTCGAGCGCACCCACGACATGGCCGCCGGCGTGGCCTTTTTGCTGCCGGTGGTGAGCGATGACACGGCGGAGTCCGAGGCGCTCGTGCCGGAGGAATTCATGCGCGTGCAGTGGACCCGGCTGGCGCACGGCATGCCGACGCCGCAGTTTGTCGAGCACGTCAAGCGGCTGCTGGAGCGCCCGGCCAAGGCTACGCCGGCCAAGAAATCCGCCCCGGCCGCCCATGCGCTGCCGGCGGCTGCAGCCAAGTCCGGCCTCCCCGGCTGGGCCTGGGGTGCCCTCATTGCGGTCGTGGTCGGTGTCGGGGTCGCGCTCACGGTTGGCCGCCGAAGCGAGCCGCCCGCACCCGTTCCCGCCCCGGCCCCCGCGCCAAAACCGGCCGCAGTCGCCGCGCCGGTCACGCCCGTCATTTCCGAAAAATCCATCGCGGTCCTGCCGTTCAACAACATGAGCGAGGAGAAGGACAGCGGCTTCTTCGCCGACGGCATCCACGAGGACATCCTCACGAACCTCGCGCTCGTCCGCCAACTGCACGTCGTCTCGCGCACCTCGGTCATGCAGTACCGGGGCACAACCAAGCCGATCCGCCAGATCGGCGAGGAACTGGGCGTGGCCTACGTGCTCGAGGGCAGCGTGCGCCGAGCCGGCAGCAAGGTGCGCGTCACCGGCCAGCTGATCAACGCCCGGACCGACGAGCATGTATGGGCCAAGGCCTACGACCGGGACATCACGGACATCTTTGGGATTCAGGCCGAGCTGTCGCAGGCAATCGCCGGGGCGCTGGCCGCCGCGCTTTCGCCCGAGGAGAAATCGCTGCTGGAGCGCCGCCCGACCGAAAGCCTCGCCGCTTACGACGCCTACGTGAAGGCGCGGCAGCTATCGGGCAGCGTCAACAGCAAGGACCTCAACGAAAGCGAGCGGTTGCTGCAGCAGGCCGTGCAACTCGATCCGAAATTTGCGGCCGCATGGGCCGCCTTGGGCTCCCTTCATGCCTTCCAGTATTTCGGCGGGAACGACCACACGGCGGGGCGGCTGGCCAGGGCCAAGGCGGTGATCGACACGGCGGTGCGTCTCGCGCCCGACGCGCCGGAGGTGATCGAGAATCTCGGCGATTATTATTATTACGGCTATCGCGACTACACGCGTGCGGTCGAGCAATACGAGCGGCTCGCCGTGCTGCGGCCCAATGACGGGGCGGTCTACGGCTCGCTCGCCCTCATCCACCGCCGGCAGGGCCGGTTCAAGGAGGCGATGGGCGAATTCCGGCGCGCCGTGCAGCTCGAGCCGCGCAGTCTGCGCTACGTGCGTTCGCTGGCGGAGACGGCGGAATTTCTCTGCCTCTACGACGAGGCCCTGCCGATGATGCGGCGGGCGGCCGAGCTGGCCGACCATGAACCCACGGCGGAGGCGCAAATACCCTTGATTCCGTTTGCGGCCACGGGTTCGACGAAGGAAGGGGAGGAGTGGCTGGCCCGGATCTCGCCGGAGCAGGCGGGCACGCCGACCATGATCTATCTGCGCAAGGCCTGGGCCCTGCAGATTGGCGATTTTGCCGGGTACGTGGCCCTCGACCGCCAGCTGCGCTACGCGGACACGTTTGGCGAGGCGAAGGGTATCCAGGACACGACCGCGGCGTTCGTGTTGGCCGCCATGGGCGACCAAGCGGTCGCACGCACACGCGCCGCGGAGGCGGTGAGCGACCTCAAGTCTCAGCTCGAAAAACAACCAACGAACGAAATCCTTTGGACCAACCTCGGCCTGGCCTATGCGATGCTCGGCGAGCGCGCGGAGTCGTTGCGCTGCGCGCAAAAGGCCATCGACCTCGTGCCCGAGTCGAAGGACGCGATCTTCGGGCCAAACTACACCTTTAATTACGCGGTGTGCCTGGCCTGGCTGGGCGACAAGGACCGCGCGCTGGCCGAACTCGCCCGGCTGCTGCGCACGCCCCGGGGCGAGAACATCTACACGGCGAAGGCCGGGGCCTCGTGGTTTCCGCTGCGGGGCGACCCGCGCTTCGAGACGCTGGTGAACGATCCGAAGAACAACGCCCCGCTGCTCTGATAATTTCCCGTTCAACCCCTCCACCGATGAATCCCGAAACCGCCGACGATTCCGCCCCCGCCACGCTGTTCAGCGACGACGTGTGGGAGGACCTGCTCAACTACATCGAGGAGAAGCGCGTCATCCCCATCATCGGCCCCGAGCTGCTCAAGGTGCAGACGGAGAACGGGCCGCAGCTCCTACTGGAGTGGCTGGCCGAGAAGCTGGCCGCGCGCCTCGGCGTCGAGGCCGGGCCGCTCCCCCGGCCGCTCACGCTGAACGACGTCGTCTGCAGCTACCTGACCGGCCACGGCCGGCGCGAGGAGGCCTACACCCGGCTCCGCACCATCATGCGCGAGGCGGCCTTCGACCCGCCGCTGCCGCTGCGGCAGCTCGCGGAGATCACGGATTTCAACCTCTACGTCTCGATGACGTTCGACCCGCTGCTCGAGCTGGCGATCAACCAGGTCCGCTTCGGCGGCGCCGCCAACACCGAGGTCATTGCCTACGCGCCCAACCGCGTGGCCGACCTGCCCGTCGAGCGCGACGACCTGCAGCGCCCCGTCGTCTACCACCTGCTCGGCCGCCTGTCGGCGTCGCCGACCTACGTGATCTCCGACGAGGACATGCTCGAGTTCGTCTGCGCGCTGCAGAGCGAGCACCTCACGCCGGAGAAGCTGTTCCACGCGCTCGAACACAACCACCTGCTCGTGATCGGCAGCGATTTCTCCAACTGGCTCGCGCGGCTGTTCCTGCGCATGACCAAGCGCCGCCGGCTGTCCGACCCGCGCGACGTGGGCGAGATCCTGGCCGACAGCCACAGCCTGACCGACGTGCGGCTCGTGTCGTTCCTGCAGCAGGTCAGCGTGCGCACCCGGATGTTTTCCGGCGCGGAGGAGTTCGTCGCCGAGCTGCACCGCCGCTGGACGGCCCGCCGCGCGGGCGCCGCGCCCGCGGGCGGCTCCGCGGCGCCGGTGCGGTTCCTGCCGCCGGCGCGCGAGATGCCGGAGAACGCGGTGTTCATCAGCTACGCCCGCGAGGACCTGCCCGCGGTCCAGAAGCTCAAGGCCGGCCTCGACGCCGCCGGCATCACCACCTGGTTCGACCTCGACCGGCTCGAGAGCGGCGACGACTACGACCGCAAGATCCGCGGCAACATCGCGCGGTGTTCGTACTTCGTGCCCGTCATCTCCGCCACCACGCAGCGGCGGCACGAGGGGTATTTCCGCCGCGAGTGGAGCTACGCCGTGGACCGCACGCGCGGCATGGCGGACGGCGCGGTGTTCATCCTGCCGGTCTGCATCGACGGCACGACCGAGGCCGATGCCGTGGCCCCCGAGAAATTCAAGGCCATGCACTTCGCGCGGCTGCCCGGGGGCGCCCCCCCGGCGGAATTCACCCGCCGGCTCCAGGACCTTTTCAACTCCCGCCGCGCATGAAGCCCTCCGCCCCCGCCCCCGTCGCCACGGTCGACGAACAACACCCGTGGCTCGGCCTCGTCTCCTTCACCGAGGAGACCCGCGGCTACTTCCACGGCCGCGAGGAGGAGGCCGCCGAGCTCGGCCGGCGCGTGCAGCGCAAGCTGCTCACCATCCTGTTCGGCCAGTCCGGCCTCGGCAAAACCTCGATCCTGCAGGCGGGCCTCGTCCCGCGGCTCCGGCCCGAGGGCTTCTGCCCCGTCTACGTGCGGCTCGACTACGACCCGGCGTCACCGCCGCCCGCGGAGCAGATCAAGCGCGCGGTGTTCCGTGCGACGGAGGCCGCCGGCGCCTGGACCCGGACCGGCTCGGCCGTGAGCGGCGAGACGCTGTGGGAGTTCCTGCACCATCGCGACGACGTGCTGAAGGACGCGAGCGGCCGCACGCTCATCCCGATCCTGATCTTCGACCAGTTCGAGGAGATCTTCACCCTCGCGCAATCCGACGACGCCGGCCGGCGCCGGGCGCAGGAGTTCCTCGCGGACCTCGCCGACCTGGTGGAGAACCGCCCGCCGGTCGCGCTCGAGGCGCGGATCGACCGGGACGAGGCCGATGCCTCCAAGTTCGACTTCGCCCGCGCGGACTACCGCATCCTGATCTCGCTGCGCGAGGACTACCTCGCGCACCTCGAGGGGCTGAAGGGGCAGATGCCCTCCGTCACACAGAACCGCATGCGCCTGGCGCGCATGACCGGGGCGCAGGCGGTGGCCGCGGTGCGCGCCCCCGCGCCGCACCTGGTGGGCGAGGCCGTGGCCGAGGCGGTGGTGCGGTTCGTCGCCGGCGGCGCGGACCTTGCGCACGCCGAGGTCGAGCCGTCGCTGCTCAGCCTGATCTGCCGCGAGCTGAACAACACCCGGCTGGCGCAGGGCCAGGCCGAGATTTCCGCCCACCTGCTGGAAGGCTCGCGCGACACCATCCTGACCGAGTTCTACGAGCGCGCCCTGGCGGACCAGCCGGCCGGCGTGCGCATCTTCATCGAGGACGAGATGCTGACGGAGTCCGGCTACCGTGAGAGCGTGGCCGAGGAGCGCGTGCGGAAGGCCTTTGTCGCCGCCGGCGCCGCCCCCGACGCCCTGGCGAAGCTGGTGGATCGCCGGTTGCTGCGCGTGGAGGACCGGCTGGACCTGCGGCGCGTCGAGATCACGCACGACGTGCTCTGCAGCGTCGTCGGCGCCAGCCGCTCCGTGCGGCACGAGCGCGAGGCCCTCGAGGAATCCAAGCGCCAGCTGGCGCTCCAGCAGGAGCGCGAGATTGCAACCCGCCGGGCACTGCTGCGCGCGCGGGTTGTGGCCGCCGTGGCCAGCGTGCTGATGCTGGCGGCGGCGGGCAGCGCCGTGTTCGGCTTCGTCAATCTCCGCCGGGCCCGCGTGGCCGAGGCCCAGGCGCTGGCCACCCGCCAGATGGCCGAGCGTGCCCGGACCGAGGCGGAAAAGCTGGTCGGGTTTCTGATCGAGGATTTCTACCTGGAACTCGAGCCGACCGGCCGGCTCGACACGATGGGCAAGCTCGCCCAGCAGGCGGTCGCCTACTACGACGGGCTGCCGGCCGAGCTGCTCACGCCGTCCACCCGCCTCTACCGCGGCATGGCCCTCGTCCGGCAGGGCGCGGCCGAGATGGGCCGGGGCGACATTCCCAAGGCCACCCGACTCCTCGATGAGGCCCGGCAGGTGTTTGAGCAACTGCGGGCGGAGGGCGACCAAAGCGAGGCCACGACCATCGGCCTGGCCCTGGCGCTCTTCACCAAGTCCGGGCAAATGATGGGCACGGGCATGCAAAATCCCGCCGACCTGGAGCGGGCGGCCGGCCTGCTGCGCCCGCTGGTGAAAAAGCCGGACGCCTCCCGCCAGGCGCGGCGCGTGTATGTCGACATCCTGAATGTCTACAGCCATTTTCAAGTGAAGAAGGAGGACGGGATCGCGAACTGCGAGGAGGCCCGCGCCATCCTCGTCGGACTCGGCGCCTTGGACCTGTCGGATCTCAACGCCGCGTCGGCCTACGGCGACACCACGGATTCGGAGGCCCGCCATGCCCTGGTGCTGGGCCGGATCGACCAGGCCGAGCAGCTCGAGCGCGAGGTGTACGAGATGGCCGAGAAGGTCCTCGTGCAACGGCCGGGTGACCTGCGCTCCATGCTCAACCGCACCCTGGCAGCGGACCTGCTCGGGACGCTGGCGGAACGCCGCCACGACTATGCCGAGGCGCTGGATTACGCCCTCAAGGGCGAGCGGGCCGGCGAGGAGTATGTGCGCTCGAATCCGTCCGACATCACCGTGTGGAACATGTGGCTGCGTGCGCGCGCCCAGCTGGCGTTCCTGATGTACGAGCGGGGTCGGGTCAGCGAGGCGCTGGCCAAGGTGTATTCCTTGGTCGCGCTGGAAAACGACCCGCGCCGGCCGTCCAGCCTGGCGGGTCAGATGAATTTTTATTGGGCCGAGATGCTCAACTGGGAGGCGCAGGCCGGGCACCGGGCCGCGGCCGAGCACGCGCTCGCGGAAACCCAGCGGACCACGCGTGAGTGGGTGAAGCAGTTCCCGGAGGGCGGCGTCGAGCGCCAGATGGCCACCGAGGTGATCGCGTTGCAGGACCTCCGGTACCAGCGGCTCCTGGGCGAGGACCAGAAGGTGGTGACGGGAGCCATGGCCGCGGTGGACCGTTTGGCCAAGCTCAAGGTCCCGGCGGCGAACCGCAGCGCACAGCAGATGCATCACAACATCACCCGGAGCGCCCTCGGCCTGGCCTCGACGGCCGCCTTTCACCAGGGAGATTTTGCCCTGGCGGAATCCACGGCGCGCCGCCTGCGCGAGATCCCGATGAACCCGAACCGCGAAGGTGACCCCGTGGCCGACGATGCCTGGAACCGGGTGCGCCTCGCCCGCGCCGTCGCGCGGCAGGGGCGGGGAGCGGAAGCTCGCACGCTGCTGGAGCCGGCGATGGCGTACTATCGCAAGGAGTACGCCCATGGCGCCGATGACAACGAGTTCCTGCCGGCTTATGCCCATGCCCTCTACGCCTGTGCCCTCGCCCAGGCGGACGACGCCGCGGGACGCGAGCAGCGCCAGTCGCTGCTCGACGAGGCGGACAAGGCGCTGGGGGGCCTGACCGGCGGTGTCGGGCAATACGTCGACAACCTCGAGCTGGCCGGCTGGATCGCGGCTGCCCGGGCCACCCCGGGCGGCTGAACCGGCGCGCACCATGCCCGGAGCCGTTTTCCTTTCCTACGCTTCCCAGGACGCCGACGCCGCACGCCGGATCGCCGAGGCGCTGCGTGCGGCGGGCATCGAGGCGTGGTTCGACCAGAGCGAGCTGCGGGGCGGCGACGCATGGGACCAGAAGATCCGCCGGCAGATCAAGGAGTGCGCGCTGTTTCTGCCGATCATCTCGGCGAACACCCAGGCGCGGCCCGAAGGCTATTTCCGGCTCGAGTGGCGGCTGGCCGACCAGCGCACGCACCTGATGGGCCGCAACCGCGCGTTCCTCGTCCCGGTTTGCGTGGACCAGACGCCGGATGCCAATGCGGACGCCCCGGATTCGTTCACCGCGGTGCAATGGACGCGGCTGCCCGGCGGCGAAACCCCGCCGGCGTTCGTGGAACGGGTCAAGCGCCTGCTGCCGGGCGAGTCGTCCACTCCGGGCCCGGAGTCCGGCGAAAAGAACCGGTCAGTCGGCCAGCCGATGGCCCAGGCGATGGCCGCCACCCGGTCAACAGAGGGTCATTCTGTGGCGGTGCTGGCCTTCGCCAACCTGAGCAACGACAAGGAAAACGAGTATTTTTCCGACGGCATCAGCGAGGAACTGCTGAACGTGCTGGCCAAGGTGAAGGGATTGAAGGTGTCGGCGCGGACCTCGGCGTTTCATTTCAAGGGCAAGGACACGCCCATCCCGGAGATCGCGCGGCAGCTCGGCGTCGCCTACGTCGTCGAGGGCAGCGTGCGCAAGGCGGGCGATCGCGTCCGTATCACCGCGCAGCTGATCAAGGCCGCCGACGGGTTCCATGTCTGGTCCGACACCTTCACCCGGGACCTGAAGGACATCTTCGCGGTGCAGGACGAGATCGCCGGGCTCATCGCCCAGGCGCTCTCGCTCAAGCTGGGCGCCACCTCCGCGGCGCGGGCGGTGAATCCCGAGGCTTACCAGCTGTTCCTGCAGGGCCGGGCGATCTTCAACCGCGAGGTGCCCGACGAATACGCCAAGGCGATCGAGTGCTACCAGGCGTCCATCGCGATTGACGAAGGTTGCGCACTCACCTGGGCCTGGCTGGCGTTGGTCTACTGCATGTCCGCCGGATCCGGCATGTATTCGATCGAGGCCGGCAACCGCCTAGCCCGTGAGGCGGCGCAGAGGGCGATCGCCCTGGATCCGGAGCTGGCCAAGGGTCACTTTGCCCTGGGCTTCGAGGAACTGATGCACGGTTGGGACTGGAAACAGGCGGCCGCCCTGCTCGCGCGGGCGTCGGAGCTCACGCCGGGCGACGTGGAGACCCGGAGCATGGTGGCGCACCTAGCCGGAATCATGGGGCGGTGCGACGAGGCCATCCGGCTCGCGCGTCAGGCCGTGGAACTTGACCCGCTCAACTATTTTTCCACCTATACCCTCGTCCGCAGCCTGGGCTTCGCGGGGCGCTTTGAGGAAATGGAGAAGCAGGCGGAGCGGGTGATCTCGATCAATCCCGCCGGGTTGCGCAGCCGGCTCTTCCTGTTTTTGGCCCGGCTGTTCCAAGGACGGATCGACGAGGCCGCCCGGGCCGCGGAGGAAGTGCCGCCCGGCTGGGCGCGGCGGACGGCGCTGGCGTGCGCGCGCTTTGCCCAGGGACGGATCGAGGATTCGGAGGCGGCCCTAGTGGAATTGAAGGTGAAGGACGGCACCCACGCCGCCTACCAGGTGGCCCAGGTCTATGCCTTCCGCGGCGAGGTGGACCAGGCCTTCCAGTGGCTGGACGAGGCCTACCGGGTGCGGGACTCCGGGACGGTGCTGCTGAAATGCGATCCGCTCATGCGCAAACTGCACGCCGACCCGCGCTGGCTGCCGTTCCTGCGAAAACTGAATCTGGCGGACGACCAGCTGGCATGAGCGATGCCGTCCCAGCCGCGTGGCGGCTTCCCCGTTGCGCCGGCCCCGGCTGGCGATTTGATGCCGTCATGAAAAGTATCCTTCTGCTCGTGTGCGGATTAGTGGTGACGGGCCGGGCGGCGGATACGCCGGCGCCGTTTTTCGTCGAACTGGCGGACGGCAAGTCCGTCGCGTCGTCGGAGCTGCGCGCGCTGCCGCCCACCGCGGCGGGCGAGAACCTGGCTGACGCCGCCGGGCGTTTTTCCGCCACGCGCCGGGTGGCGGCGCCCGCCGGGGCCGGTTACACGCGGACCTTCGTGACGGTGACCAACACCAGCGGCGCGGACCTGGCGCTCGCGCGCATCGTGCTGCTCGATGCGCCCGCGGCCACGCTGGACGACGGCTCGGCAAAGGTGGTCGGTGAATTCAGCGGCTCGCCCGTGGTGACCGGACGCCGGTTCCTCGGCGTGGAGCATCCGCTGGCGGACAACCGCGTGGCCGACGGCCGCGTGCGCTGCGCGCTGCCGCTGATGCAACCGTTGCGTCCCGGCGAGACCGTGACCGTGTCGCTCGTCGAGGGCACCTACCGGCCCGGCCAGCTGCGGCGCGACTTCCTCGCCTATGTCGAGCGCGAGCGCGCCCGGCCGTACCAGCCGTTCCTCCACCACAACAACTGGTACAATCTCGGCTGCGGCCGGAAATTCACCGAGGCCGAAGTCTTGGGCGATGTCGCCTTCTTCGGCCGCGAGCTGGTCGAGAAGCGCGGCGTCAAGCTCGACGGCTTCGTGCTCGATGACGGTTGGGACGACGTGCACTCGCTGTGGCGGTTTCATGCGGGCTGGCCGGTCGGCCTGAGGAACGTCACCGCCGCCGCGGCCCGCTACGGCGCCGCGCCGGGGATCTGGCTCTCGCCGTGGGGCGGCTACAGCAAGGCCCACGACGCGCGCATGGCCGCCGCCGCGCCGCAGGGGTTCGAGACGCGCGACAACAACTTCTCGCTGGCCGGGCCGAAGTACTACGCGCGCTTCAGCGGGCTCTGCATGGACGTGGTCCGCGACAGCGGTGTGGCGTATTTCAAGTTCGACGGCATCGGCTCGATCGCGGAGACCGGCCGGATCGACCCGGCCGCGGGCCGGGATTTCGACGCGATGCTGCGACTCGTCCATGACCTGCGGGCGCTGCGGCCGGACATCTACATCAGCCAGACCACGGGCACTTTCCCGTCGCCGTGGTGGCTGTTCCATGTCGACAACATCTGGCGCGAGGGCTCGGACCACGGCTTCGCCGGCGTGGGCACGAACCGGCAGCGGTGGATCACTTACCGCGATGCCGAGACCTACCAGAACGTGGTCCGCCGCGGGCCGCTCTATCCGCTCAATTCGCTGATGATCCACGGGCTGCTCTACGCGGTCCGGCCGGAGCAGCTGCGCACGGACCTGGGCGGCGACTTTGGGAGCGAGGTGCGGACGTATTTTGGCTGCGGCACGCAGCTGCAGGAGATGTATCTCTCGCCCGAGTTGCTCACACCCAGGAACTGGGACGACCTCGCCGCGGCCGCGAAATGGTCGCGCGCGAACTCCGCCACGCTGTGCGACGTGCACTGGCTCGGCGGCGACCCCTACAAGCTTGAGGCCTACGGCTGGGCGGCATGGTCGCCAGCCAAGGGCATCGTGACCCTGCGCAATCCCTCCGACCGGCCCGCGACGTTTACCTTCGAGGCGGGCACGGCGTTCGAGCTGCCCGCCGGCGCCATCGGCACGTTCCGCGTCCAGAGCCCCTACGCCGACGCCCCCGCGCCGATGACCGCCGTGCGCGCGGGTGAGCCGGTGACAATTTCACTACGGCCGTTCGAGGTGCTGGTGTTCGAGTGCACGCCGGAGCCGAAGCGCTGACATGGGTGACGCCACCAAAGCTGTTTTTCTGAGCTACGCGTCGCAGGATGCCGCGGCGGCGAAGCGCATCGCGGATGCGCTGCGGGCGGCGGGCGTGGAGGTGTGGTTCGACCAGAGCGAGCTGGTCGGCGGCGACGCGTGGGATCACAAGATCCGGCGGCAGATCAAGGAGTGCGCGCTGCTGATCCCGATCATCTCGGCGGCCACGCAGGCGCGAACCGAGGGGTATTTCCGGCTGGAGTGGCGGCTGGCGGACCAGCGCACGCACCTGATGGCGAAGGGCCGGCCGTTCCTGCTACCCGTCGTGATCGATGATACCCGCGACGCCGACGCGCATGTGCCAGACTCGTTCACCGAGGTGCAGTGGACGCGATTACCGGCGGGGGAGACGACTCCGGCGTTTGCCAACCGCGTGGCGAAATTGCTCAGCGGAGATTCACCGGAGGCGGGACGCCCTCGTCCCGCAGAACGCGGCGAGGGCGCCGCGTCTCCAAGGAATGCTCATCGGCCCGTCTGGCTGCGCTATGCCTGGGCGGCCGTCGGGATCACCCTCGCGCTATTCTACGGGTTGCGGCCGATGTGGCAGCCGGAGCGCAGCAAGTCCAAGCCCGCCGCCAAGGCTGAGGCCGATGCTCCCGTCTCCGCGGCGCGCAAGCTGGCGAACCAGGCGCGGGCGCTGATTGACGATGATCCGCTGGCGGTGCGGGAAAACTATCTGACCGCGAAACGGCTGGGCGAGCGGGCCATTGACCTCGATCCCGGCGACGCGGACGCCTATGCGGTCACGGCCCGCGCGTCATGCCAGTTGATCTGGGAATATCAGGACCAGTCTCCCGCCAGCATCGTCGCGGCCCGCAGCCGGGCCGAGAGTGCGATCCGGCTCGCGCCCGATTCCGTGGAGGCGGCGCTCGCCCTGGCCACGGTCGATATCATGACCGGCAGCCGGCTGGCAGAGGTGGAGCATTCGCTGGAAACCCTGCTGGCCCGGGTGCCAAACGACCGGCGGGTGTTTCATCTGCTGCAGTTCGTGGCGATGAGGCAGGGCCACTTCGAGGAATCGCAACAATGGGTTGACCGGGCGATTGCCCTCCCTGGCGGCGATCCCGAGTCCTTGAACTTCCGCCTGGGAATCTACTGGAGCCAAAATAATTACCCGCAGATGGCGGCGACGCTCGAGCAATCGCTGGCCCAGCGGACGACGGCGTTGGCGTGCCACTACAAACTCATGTTGTTGGTGTGGGGGTGGGGCGACCTGCCGGCCGGCCGCGCGTGGGTGGAGCAGATGCCCGCCTCGCTCCTGCAGGAGGATCGCGTGGCGATGCTGGCCTACCTCACCTGGTATTGGTCGCGGCAGCCCGATCGGGCGCTGGAGGTTTTGCAACGCTTCCCGCGTCCGTTCATCGAGCAGGGGTCGCTGTTTGTGTCCACGGATTATCTGGCGGGTTGCGCCCAGTTGCTGGCCGGGCACGCCGAGGCGGCGAAGGGCGCGTTCGCGGCCGGCCTGAAGGCGGTCAATGACCGCCTGGTCCCGGAACCGAACAACCCCAAGTATCTCTATGAGAAAGTCCGGCTGCTCGCGCGGCTCGGGCAAAAAGCCGAGGCGGAACAGGTGATACGGGTCCTCCGGGAACTGGTCGGCCCCAAGGTCTCGCCCTTCCCGAATGCGGAACTCCTCATCCTGACCGGATCGAACGACGGAGCCATGGCGGCCGCCGAGCGCGGCATCGACCGGGGCAAGTCCCGCTGGCCCATCATGGTGAACCATCTGCGCTACGAGCCGGAGTTCGATTCCCTCCGCGCGGATCCGCGCTTCCAGGCCATCGTCACCAAGGGGGAGGCCCAGCTCGCGGAACTCCGGGCCGGCGGCGGCCCGGCCGCGGCCTTGCCCGCGCCCAGCGTCGACCCCAAATCCGTCGCCGTGCTGGCGTTCGCGAACCTCTCTGACGACAAGGGCAACGAATACTTCTCGGACGGCATCAGCGAGGAGCTGCTGACGGTGCTGCAGAAGATCCCCGGGCTGCATGTGGCGGCGCGGACGTCGGCGTTTTCCTTCAAGGGGAAGGAAGCCACGGCACAGGAAATTGGCGCCAAGCTGGGAGTGGCGAATCTCGTCGAGGGCAGCGTGCAGAAATCCGGCAACCGGGTGAAGGTTACGGCGCGGCTCAGCCGCGCCGCCACGGGCGAGGAGCGCTGGTCCGAGAGCTACACGCGCGAGCTGAAGGACGTCTTTGCGCTGCAGGAGGAACTCGCCGTGGCCATCCTCGGCGAGCTGCGCGGCCAGCTGGCCGGCGAGGAGAGCGCCGCGACGGTGAAGGCGGCGGTGAAGGGCGGGACCAAGGTGCCGGAGGCCTACCAGGAGCACCTCCAGGGCAAGTTTTTCGCCAACCGGCATTCCGAAAAGGAAATGGTCCAGGCGCAGGCCCACTTCCAGCGGGCGGTGGAACTCGACCCGGGCTTTGCCCTGGCGTGGGCGGGGCTGGCCCAGACCCACCTGTGGTTCTGCTCATTTTCGACCGAGCTGGGGCGGGTGGGGTTCGACAATCACCTGGCCAAGGCCCGCGTCGCTGTGGCGCAGGCGATGGCGCTCGAGCCCGAAATGGCGGAGAGCCTGCTGGCGAAGTCGCTGATCCAGCTCAACGTGGACTTCGATTGGCAAGCCGCGGGCGAGACGCTCCGGAAGGCGCGCGCGAAGGCGCCGGCGGATCCCGCTCTCCTCCTTGCCGCGGGCAACGTGGCGGCGGCCATCGGCGACAATGACGAAACGCTGGCCTGCTTTCGCCAGGCGGTGGCCGTCGACCCGGTCAATCCGACGGCCCGGTCTTATCTCGCCCTCCAATTGGTGACCAGCGGCCACTACGCCGAGGCCGAAGCCGAGTTTCCGCGAGTGGTGGCGTTGAATTCCGCCGTGCCCTGGGCCCACGCTGGCTTGGCTTTGGGTTACCTGCTGCAACATCGCTACGACGACGCCTTGGCCGCCGTCCGGGATGAGTCGGCGGAATATGCGCAATTGTTGATCATCGCCTGTGCTCGTTGGAGCCAGCAACGGCGGCCGGAGTCCGATGCCGCGTTGGACCGTCTCGTCGCCATCGGCGCGGGTACCGCCGCCTACCAGATCGCGGAGATCCATGCCTACCGGGGTGACCTAGATCGCGCCTTCGAGTGGCTTGCGCGGGCCCGAAAGCAGCGCGACAGCGGACTGATCGAGCTCGAGCTGGATCCCTTGTACGCATCGCTCCATTCCGACCCGCGCTGGGCGGCGTTTCGCAAAGAACTGGGCCTGCCCGACGACCAGTTGAAATGAGCGCCGCGGGCCAATCCGCCAATTGGCCGTGGTCCGAGCCGTTGCCACCGCATTCGCTCGAGAATGTCGGCGCGGCGGAGCTCCACGTGGTAAGCGTGGAGCTCAAGGACCGGATTCAGGTGTAAGGTCGCAGCAAGACTGCGCCCCTACGACCAAGCCAGAGACGGCCGGCGGTTACTCGAATTTCCGGGTCGGCTTCCAGGCGGCGCGGTCGGTGAACGTGACCGCGGGCGGCGCCTTCGGCTCGTGCTGGCGGGCAAAACCGAGGAAGGTCCTCGTCTGGCCCGTGGCGGGGGCGAGAGCAACGGAGAGGATTTCGCCAGTGCGCTGCTTCGTGAGCCGGTCGAGCGCCGCGAGGGTCTCGGCGCGGCGGCCCCAATCGGCGTCGCGGTCGTAGGCCAGCCCGAACAGCCGGGCCGCCCGCTCGGCGATGGTCTTGTCCTTTTCCTTCAGCTGGTCGCGCGTCCCCGCCACGATGGTGGCCCACTGCTCGTCGGTCAGGGCGGCAAGCAGGCCGGGCAGCTTGGCGGTGAACTCATCGGAGCGCGCCTCCAGTTCATCCGCCGGGTGCTCGCCCGACTGAATGATGAAATACGCGAAATTCTTCCGCTCCTCGCCCATGGCGCCGCCCCAGACCACGTAACCGAGCTGCTGGTGGGTCCGCATCTCGGTGAAATACGGCTCGCTGATCGCATTGAAGAGCACGAGGGTCGCGGCCCGCAGCTCGGGGGTGTCACCACCGAGCACATGCTCGCGCCAGAAACAGGAATTGTTGCCAATGAGCTTTTCGGAGGTCCGCACCGACTCGCCAGGGGCCGTGACGAGCCGCCGGGGGCGGAGCAGGTCGGCCCCGGGCACCGGTTGCACCGCGATCGCGCTGCCGATGCGCCGGGCGGCCGCCTGGGCATCCGCCGCGGTGACATTGCCGAACACCAGCGCCTCGAGCTTGCCGTGGGCATAGAGCCGGTGGGCGAAATCCTGCACGGCGGCGAGCGTCACCTGGGCGGCGACGGGCAGCTGCTCGTCGGGCCGGTAATAAAACTCGCGCACGGTGGCCTGGTTGGTGGTGCTGACGATCTGGTAGGCGTCGGCCCGCGGAAAGCTCGCCAAGGTACGGAGCAGGCGGTCCTTGATCGCCGCGAAGCGCTCGGGGGAGATCGAGAAGCCGGTCAGGTTGGCGGCGACCGCCTCCCGCAGGCGGGCGGTGGATTCATCATAGCCGTCAATCGCCATGCGCACGCCCTCGAGCCCGGCGGAGAAGCTGAAATTGAGGCCGGCTTCGTGCGCGGTGTAGGCGGTCTCGTTGAGCGCCTCGTTGACGCAGGCCTCGTAGAACCGCAGCAGCACGGCGTTTTCGAGCGAGCCCAGGGCGCGGGGCAGGCGGAAGCGGTAGACCTCGGCGACCATCGGGCGGAGAAACTCGGCGTCCTGGGCGTAGTAGAGGCTGAGCGCCGGCTCGTCGATCAGGTGCAGCGGTTGCATGGGCAGCAGCGCCGCCTTGGCCGGCACATACGGATTGGGCTTGGGCAAAGTGACCGTGGCGACCGCCGGCGGGTGGAGCAGGGCGGTGTAGGCGGCGCCGGCGTCCTCGCTGTAACTGTACTTGGTGCCGAAGTAATGCTCGGTCTTGTCCGTCGTCACGCCCTTGGCGACGAGGCTCGCGAGCAGGTTGTCGGGGCGCAGCTGATCAAGGATCGCCTGGTACGCCGCCGGATCCTCCTTGAGCCAGAGGAAGGGCGCGCGCTCGGCGACTTCGAGGGGAAATTCCTGCACCTGATTCGCGAGTGCGACCGCCCGCTCGGCCCCTTCACCCTTGTCCTTGAACATCTCATCCAGGCGCGCCATGGCCTGGCGTTCGCGGAAAAGATAGGAGGGATAGCCCGCGGTGCGCAGCTGGGCGATGGCCCCGAAGACCAGGTCCAGCACGTGCGGGTAGTTCGCCAGGCCGGCGGGGGTGAGCCTGACGGAGATGTTGAACGAGCCGAACTCCGGGGCGTCAGTCTCGGCGCCGGCGCTGAGACCGGTGGCCAGGGCCTCGGCCTTGAGCTGAGAGAGCAGGCTGCCTTCGCCCTCATGGCCGAGGATGAAGCCGATCAATTCCGCCGGCTTGCTGGCGTAGAACTGCCGGGTCGCCGGCAGGGAGAACTCCAGGCTGAGCGTCCGGAGATCCTTGACCGGTTCCATGCGGACCAGGCGCAGGGCGGCCTTGGGCGGCAGGTAGTCCGCCGGGAGCGGGACCGGTGCCAGGTGGCGGTTCTCGATGCCGGAGAAATAGGTGCGCGCCCAGTGTTCGAGCTGGTCGAGGCTGGCCTTGCCGGTGAGGGCGAGCGTCATCGTGGCGGCGCTGTAATGGGTGCGGTAAAAGGCGAGCAGCTCATCGTGGGTCGTGCCCGCGAGGGTTTCGCGGCTGCCGATGGTGAAGTGATTGGCTGGGTGCCCGGGGCGGTAGAACGTGCTGCGGAGATGGTATTCGCGATACAGGTCATTCTGCAGCCGGAACTGGTATTCGGAATTGACGGCGTTCATCTCCCGCTCGGTGAACTTGGGGGAGAAGAGCGGGGCGATGAAGAATTGGGCAAAACGGTCGAGGGCCCCCTCGAAGGCCTCGTGGCGGATCTCGAAGTGATAGTTGGTGATATCCCCGGCGGTGTAGGCGTTCCCTTCCCCGCCGTTGTTTTGCAGGTAGGTGCGGTATTCCGCCTCATCGGGATACTTCTCCGTGCCGAGGAAGAGCATGTGCTCGAGGAAATGCGCGAGCCCCTGCCGGCTGGCGGGATCGCTGTAGGAGCCGGTGCCGGCGGCAAGGGCGGCGGACGACTTGTTGAACTTCGGGTCGGAGACGAGGATGACGCGGAGGCCGTTGTCGAGGGTGAGGCGGCGGTAGGCCGACTCGTCGTTGGTCGCCTGCGGCCGGGGCGGGATCGCGGCGGGAGCCTGGGCGAAGAGCGGGGCGGAAAGGTTCAGGGCGGCCGCCAGCAGCACGAGGCGGGCGGCGAACACGAAGGAGCGTTTCATCATGGGATATTGGGGATCAGGAAGCTGAGCCTAGTACACGCATCCGTGCCAGCAAGTTCCCCGCCGCCGGCCGTGCGTCTGCGGCGCGAGGAAACTAGGCGGGCCGGCCCGCGGTGATCTTCTCGCGCAGGTACGTGATCCGCTGCTTCGCCTCGCTGTTGCGGACGGCCATCGCGTACGCGGCGGGTTCGCCGACGATCAGGACCTTTTTCCGGCCGCGCGTGATGGCGGTGTAGAGCAGGTTGCGCTGCAGCATCATGAAGTGGCCCTTGAGCAGCGGGATGATGACGACGGGGTATTCGCTGCCCTGCGACTTGTGGATGCTGATGGCGTAGGCGAGGGCGAGGTCGCCGAAGTCGCCGCGGTCAAACGTGTGCCGCTCGCCGTCAAATTCGGCCTCGAGCGTGCCGGCGGTGGCGTCGACCGCGGTCACCGCGCCGATATCGCCGTTGAAGAGGTTCTTGTCGTAGTTGTTCCGCAGCTGGATGACCTTGTCGCCCGGCCGGTACTCGGCCGTCGGGCCGCGCAGCCCGCGCGCGTGGGGGTTGAGCGCCGCCTGGAGGGAGGCGTTGAGATTCGCGACGCCGGCGACGCCCTTGTGCATCGGCGCCAGCACCTGCACGTCGTTCACGGGGTCGAACCACTTCCAGAGCCGCGGCACGCCCTCCGTGCAGAGCGCGATGACCTTGCGCAGGCAGTCCTCGGCGTCGGTCGCGGCGACGAACGTGAGGTCGCTCCAGGCCTGGATCGCGGCAAGGTCGGTCACCGCCGGGGGCAGCGAGGCGTCGCCGGAGTTGATTCCGTGCGCGGTGGTGACGATGCCGCTCTGGTCCTTCTGGCGGTAGATGACGGAGAGGCGCGTGACCGGCACGCGCTCCGCGGCGATCAGGTCCTTCAGCACGTTGCCGGCGCCGACGCTCGGGAGCTGGTCGGTGTCGCCGACGAGCAGCAGGTGGGCCTTCGAGGGCACGGCCTGGAGCAGCGCGGCGGCGAGCCGCACGTCGAGCATCGAGGCCTCGTCCACGACGAGAAAATCGGTCGCGAGCGGGTGCGACTCGTTGCTGGTGAAGCCGCCGCTGGCGGGCTCGTACTTCAGCAGCCGGTGGATGGTGGAGGCGAAGCCGCCGGTCGTCTCGGCGAGGCGCTGCGCGGCGCGGCCGGTCGGCGCGGCGAGGTGGATCCGGACCCGCTTGGCCTTCAGGATCTCGACCAGCGCGCGCAGGATGGTGGTCTTGCCGGTGCCGGGACCGCCGGTGAGAACCGTGAACTTGTGCGTGAGCGCATGGCGGAGGGCGGTGCGCTGCAGCTCGTGAAACACGAAGCCGGCCTTGGCCTCCGCCCACTTCACGGCCGCGTCGGCCTTGATCGGCGGCAGGCCGCTGGCGACGCGGTTGAGCCGGGCGACGACATCGGCGATCTTCTGCTCGGCGCGGTCGTTCTGCGGCAGCTGGATGAGCGCGGAGCCGGGGAGGGGCGTGTTAGTTGGAGCCGCGGCGCCCCCGCCGCGGACGGACTCGGAGCGCGACGAGGGCGTCGCGTCCCCATTGGGCGAGTGGCGGATGAGGGCCTTGGCCTCGACCAGCGCCGCGATGCGCGCCTCGACGAGCTTCGAATCGGTCTCGAGCTGGTTCGCCGAGTAGTCGCGCAGGTCGGCCTCGCGGAACGCGGTGTGGCCCTCCTCCTGCAGCGTCTCGAGCGCGAAGATGAGGCCGGCGTCGAGGCGCGGCGGGGCGTCGTTGGCGAAGCCGAGGTTGATGGCGATGCGGTCGGCGGTCTTGAAGCCGATGCCGTCGATCTCGCGCGCGACGCGGTAGGGCTCGTTGATCAGCACCTGCTTTGCCTGCGGGCCGAAATGGCTGACGAGCTTCACGCACTGCGAGGGGGTGACGCCGTAGGTCTGGAGGAAGATGTAGAGCTCGCGCTCGGTCCGCTTTTCATCCCACGCCTTCTTGATGGAGGCGGCGCGTTTTTTGCCGATGCCGTCGACTGTCCGCAGCCGGCCCGACTCCTCGCTCAGCACGCGGAATGTGTCGGTGCCGAAGGCGTCGACGATCTTGTTCGCGTAGACCCGGCCGATGCCGGATACGAGCCCGCTGCCGAGGTATTTGCGGATGCCGTAGACGGAGGACGGCAGCTCGGACTTGAACCCCGTGACCTTGAACTGCGCGCCGTGCTGGGCGTGGCGGGTCCACTCGCCGGAGAGATGGAGGGTCTCGCCGCATTCCACGCCGGGCAGGGCGCCGACGATGGTGACCTTGGCCTCGGCCGCCTTCGGGTCCGCGGCATCGGGGCGGAACTCGGCGATGGTGTAGTGGTTCTCCTCGTTGAAAAAGATGATGCGCTCGAGGACGCCGGTGAGGGAGCTGGCAGGAGGAGGGGCCACGGATGGGGCGAGAAAAAACACAGATGGGCGGCGATGCAACTATGCCGGCGCCCGCCGCCGGCCACGCCGGGCTTGCGGCCCGGCGCCCGGCGGGCTTGGGTGGGGGCATGGCAATGGCGGCGAATATCGCGGTGGGCCTGGTGGCACTGCTGCACCTCTATTTCCTGGTGCTGGAGATGTTCCTCTGGACGAAGCCGTATGGCCGGCGCGTGTTCGGGCTGACGCCGGAGAAGGCCGCGGCGACCCGGTCGCTCGCGGCGAACCAGGGCCTGTACAACGGGTTCCTCGCGGCCGGGCTCGGGTGGGGGCTCTTCGCGGGGGCGGACGGCCACGCGCCGAAGGTGTTTTTCCTCTCGTGCGTGATCCTCGCCGGGATTTTCGGCGGCGCGACGGCGAGCCGGAAGATCCTCTGGGTGCAGGCCGTGCCCGGCGCCGTGGCGCTCTGGCTCGTGTGCGCATCGGGCGGGTGAGGAAGAGGGATTGCCCCGCGGCGGTAGCGGCCTAGCGTCGCGGCATGGAACCACTCACCAGCGGCACGCTGCTCCCGATCATCCAGTTGTCCATCTCGCCGGTGATCCTGATCTCGGGCGAGGGCGCGCTGATGCTGACGCTGACCGGCCGGATGGGCCGGATCGTGGACCGCACGCGCAGCCTGGCCGGACAGGTGCGGCAGCTGGCGGCGGCGGGCGACGATGCCACCGTGGGGAGCGAGCGCCAGCACCTCGAGAACCAGCTGGAGATCATGTGGCGGCGGTCGCGGCTGATCCGCCGGGCGGTGACGTTCGCCGGCCTGAGCATGCTGGTGGCCTGCGGACTGGTGTTGCTGACTTTTGCCACGGCGATCCTGAAGCAGGACCTCTCGCTGTTCATGATCGTTTTCTTCACGAGCAGCATCCTGCTGCTCATCGCTGCGCTCACCGCGTTCCTGCGCGACATCCACGTGTCGCTGCACGCCCTGCACCTCGAGGTCGTCCGGGCCCGGCAGGGGCTGTGACCGGGCGGCCGCGCTCAGGGCTGCTTTGCCCCGCCCGGCGGCAGGCGGAGGTCCTTGATCAGCGTCTTGATTTCGCCGCCGGCCTTGATGCCGATGTAGAACACGAGGAAGCCGTACCAGGCGATCGAGCCGAAGAGCAGCACGGCCCAGAAGAGGATGAAGGGGTCTTTCATGGGGTCAGGCCGGGGTGGCGGCGGGGGTTCGGGCGGGCGCGGCCGTGAGGAGCGAGCCGAGGATCATGCCGAGGAAGGCGAGGGTGAAGGAGGAGGCGCCGGCGACCTCGGGGGCGATCTGGTGGTCCTTGGCGACCACGGCGTTGACGACCAGGAAGGTCAGGGGGCCGATGGCCCCGAGGACCAGCGCGGCGTACGCGCCGGTGGCGTTGGCGCGCGGCCAGTAGAGCCCGGCGACGAGGAGCGTGAACACGCTCGCGAGGTAGATGTTGCCCGTCACGGCGAGGTAATCCCAGGCGCTGCCGGGCATCTTGTACCACAGGCCGTAAAACAGCAGGAACGCCGCGATCGCGAACAGGATGCTGCGCGTGAGGAAGAGCTGGCCCTTGCTCGAGAGCGGGGTCTTCAGGCAGGGTGTGATGATGTCGTTGTAGATCACCGTGGCCCACGTGAGCATGTAGCCGCTGACGGTGGACATCTCGGCGGCAATCATGGCCGCGACCACGAGGCCCAGCAGGCCCGCGGGCAGCACGAGGCCGAGGTACCGGGGCATGGCGGACGAGGAGTCGAGGCCCGCCGGCAGGCCGCCGTGCTGGGTGAAGTAGACGAAGGCCGCCGCGCCCCACAGGCCCGGCAGCAGGAAGCGGCCGACGAAATAAAACGACACCCGCCGGTACATGTGCTTGGCGGAGCTGGAATCCTTCATCGCCAGCACCCGGGTGATCGTCGTCTGCCAGGTGGTGACGACGGCGAGTTGGAAGACGAACTGCCACGCGAGGTAGCCCCAGCCGAAGTTGGACGGGTGGGCGGGGTTGAACGGATGGGCGGCCGGGATGCCGGCCGCGACATGGGCGGCCCAGGCCGACTGCAGGCCGTGAATCAGGTTCGCCCAGCCGATGTTCAGCAGCACGAGCACGGAGGTGACGACGATGCCGATGCCGACGATGAGAAACTGGAGGTAGTCGGTGACCAGCACCGAGAGCATGCCGCCGAACACCGTGTAGAGCAGCACGAGGGCGAGCAGGATGGTCATCACGCTCTCGAGCCAGCTGCCCGGCATCCCGGTGGCGTGGACGAGGAAATCGCCGCCGAGCCGCAGGAAGATGCCCATGTTGAGCAGGCCGCCGAGCGCGACGAACACGCCGGCGAGCCAGCGCACGCGCTTGCTGAAGCGCTTCTCGAACAGCTCCGGGATGGTCATCACGCCGGCGTTGCGCAGCGGCTCGATCACGAAGCCGGTGCCGCCCACAAGCAGGAAGGCGAGGGCCATGATCACGCCGATGATCGCGCCGGCGAAGCCCTTCTCGTAGCCGAGTTGCGCCGTGTACATCACCGTCACGAGCCCGAGCTCGGTGGCGGCGAGCGAGGCGATGCCGAGGTTCACGTGCACCTCGCGCCCGGCGACGGTGAAGTCGTCCACGCCGCGGATGAAGCGCCGCATCCACAGGCCCGCCGAGAGGCAACCGACGACGTAGACCGCGACGATAATCCAGTCGATCAGGGTGAGGGTCATGCGGGGGAGGACGGGCCGCGGCGGCGTGGCCGGCCCGGCTACGTTGGCGCAACCGCGAAGGGAGGAAAGCGGATTCTTTGCCCGCGGCAGGGCGGGGTCCGGAAAGTCTTTAGCCGGAAGCCAGGAAACAAGGAATGCAGATACGGATCCATATCGTGGAAACGCGGAGGGGCGGAGACGCGGAATTTGGGTCGGACTTTACGCCCGATGTTCGCGGGTGGTCGTCGGTTTCCATACCGACGACCACCCACGAGATTGGCTTGATTCCTGGTTTCCTGGCTTCCGGCTAAAAAGGCTTCGGCCAGAAAAAGCTCCACTCGCCCGGTCCCGCGGCTACGGTGGCGCGCGCCGTCTATGAAACCCTCCGCCCCCGCCAGCCTCGCCGCGCGCTACGACCGCGACGGCTTTGTCATCGTCCCGGACGTCCTCAGCGCCGTGGAGTGCGACCGGCTGAAGGTCGAGGCCCGGGCCGTGCTCGACGCCAAGGCCCAGGCCGGCGCGTCGGTGCATGTGCACGTGTCGGTCGGCAGCCCGGTCTTCCGGGCGCTCGCCGGGGACCCGCGCATCGTGGACATCCTCAAGCCGCTCATGCCACACGGTGTGATGTTCCTGAGTGACAAGATCGTCTACAAATCCGCCGACAAGACCTTCGCGACGCCGTGGCACATCGATTGTTTCTACTGGCGCAACACCCGGCCGAAGCTCTCCGTCTGGATCCCGCTCGACGACGCGCTGGCCGAGAACGGCACGCTCACGGTGGTGCCCGGCAGCCACAAGCAGGACTGGCGGATGGTGAAGCTCGGCCTGCCGAGCGGCGACTTCCAGTACGAGATCAACGACGGCACGTGGCGTGAGGGCGACGTCGTCACCTGCGCGATCAAGCGCGGCTCGGTGATCGTGTTTTCCGACCGGCTGGTGCACGGGTCCACGCGCAACACCGCCGGCCGGGACCGCTACGCCATCATCAGCACCTACCACTCGCCCGGGGCGGACGAGCCGTTCGACCTCGATTTTCCCGCCCGCCAGGTGCTGGTGCCCGCCACGGCGGGCTGAGGCAACGACGCGGGCCTCAGGCGAACTCCCGGGCGATCACGAACAGGTCCGGGAATACGCGGTCGGCCGTGGCGGCGGTGAGCTGGGCGGCGTCATGCGTGCCGGTGGTGACGCACCAGCAGGGGAAACCCGCGTTGTGCGCGGTCTCCACGTCAAACGGCGAGTCGCCGATGAGCAGCGCGGTCGCGGCGTCGGCGCCGAGTTTTTCCAGGACGTGGTCGGTGAACTCGCGCCGGGGCTTGTGCCACGGGGTGTCCCCGGCGCCATAGACGCCCCGCATGAAGGGCGTCACGCCGAGGTGGGTGCAGATGCGGCGGGCGGCGTCGCCCAGCTTGTTGGTGAGGACGGCGCATCTGATGCCCCGGGCCTGCAGGGTCCGCAGCAACTCGGCCGCCCCCGGGAAGAGCGTCACGTCCTCCAGCAGGATTTTTTCGGAATAGGCGACGTGGACCTTCATCGCCTCGGCGATCAGTTCCGGCGGCAGAAAGTGGCCCATGGCGTGGGACAGCCCGCCGCCGACCGCCCGCCGCACCTCGGCCATGGTCGGGACCGGCCGGCCGAACTGCGGCAGCGTATGCGTGTAGCTCCGGTGGATCGTGGTGAACGCGTCCACCAGCGTGCCGTCGAGGTCGAAAAGGATGGTGGCGAAGGGTGGCATCACGGCTTGGAGATTTGGTTTGGCGGCGGGCCGTGTCACGGGTGAAGTGAGGCCATGCCAGCCAGCCCGGGACCTTCCAGTGCGCGCGTCACGGCGAAAGCCGCGGGGGACGTGCTGGAGGTGGCGCTGTCCGGCACGTGGCAGATCACGGAGCCGCGGCCGTCCTGGGCCGCCCTGCTCAACGGGTCGAGTCCCGCCCGCGTGCGATTGCGCGTGGCGGAGGTCGAGAAGTGGGACAGCTCGCTGCTGCTGTTCCTGTTCGAGGCCCAGCAGTGGTGCCGCGCGGCCGGCGTCTACTGCGAGGCGGACGCGCTGCCCGAAAAGATCCGCACCCTGCTGGTGCAGCTGGCCGCGTCGCACGAGACGAGCGTGCCGTTCGACCGGTCGGAGAGCTTCCTCACCACGGTCGGGGTGGCGACGCAGGACGTCCTGGTGAAGGGGCGCGCGATCCTCCATTTTGTCGGCGAGTGCGTGCTCGGCGCGCAGCGGCTCGCGCGGTCGCCGCGGAAATTCCGCTGGCGCGACTGCCTGGGGGAAATGCAGCAGTGCGGCGCGATGGCGCTGCCGATCGTGAGCCTGGTCAGCCTGCTGGTCGGCGTCACGCTCGCCTACACCGGGTCGATCGTGCTGCGGCAGTACGGCGGCGACATCTACATCGCGGACCTGATCGGACTTTCGATGGTGCGGGAGATGGGCGCGATGATGACGGCGGTCGTGCTCGCAGGCCGCACCGGCGCGGCGTTCGCGGCCACGCTCGGCAACATGAAGGCCAACGAGGAGATCGACGCGCTCGAGACCCTGGGCATCCCTGCGGTGCAGTTCCTCGTGCTGCCGCGGCTGATTGCGCTGGCCGTGATGATGCCGCTGCTTGCGCTTTACGCCAACGCGCTGGGCATCCTCGGCGGCATGCTGGTGGCGTACGGGCTGCTCGCGATCCCGCCGACGGCCTTCTGGGTGGAGATGCTCTCGATCGTGGACCTGACGGACATCGCCACCGGGGTGATCAAGGCGGGGGCGTTCGGGCTGATCGTCGGCCTGTCGGGCTGCCTGCGCGGCCTGCAGTCGGACCGCAGCGCCGCCGGGGTGGGCCGCGCGACCACGTCGGCCGTGGTGACCGCCATCCTGCTCATCATCATCGCGGACGCGATTTTCGCGGTGCTGTTCAACGTGCTGGGGCTCTGACACCATGGCCGACCCCACCGCCCTTCTCCCGCCCGCCGACAGCCCCGCCATCGAGGTGACCGGGCTGGAGTGCGGCTATGACGACCGGGTGCTGCTGAAGGACGTTGCGTTCACGGTGGCGCGCGGGGAAATCTTTTTCATCATCGGCGGCTCGGGCTGCGGCAAGAGCACCCTGCTGCGCCACCTGGTGGGCCTCCGCGCGCCCACGGCGGGCACGGTGAAGTTCTTCGGCCAGTCCTTCACGGACGCGGACACGACGGCGCGGCGCGCGCTGCTGAAGACCTTCGGCATGCTGTTCCAGAGCGGGGCGCTGTGGAGTTCGCTCACGCTGCGCAAGAACGTGGCGCTGCCGCTCGAGGAATACACCACCCTGGCCCCCCGCGAGATCGAGGAGCTGGCGACGCTGAAGCTCGCCCAGGTCGGGCTCAGCGGCTTCGAGGACTACTATCCGACCGAGATCAGCGGCGGCATGCGGAAGCGCGCCGGCCTCGCGCGGGCGCTGGCGCTCGACCCGGCGATCGTGTTCTTCGACGAGCCGTCGGCGGGGTTGGACCCGGTGACCTCGCGCAAGCTCGACGAGCTCATCGTCCAGATCCGCGACACGTTTGGCACCACGATCGTGGTCGTGTCGCACGAGCTGGCGTCGATCTTCGACATCGCCGACCGGGTGATCATGCTGGACCGCGGCACCCAGGGCATCATCGCCGAGGGCCCGCCGCGCACCCTGGCCGCGGCCAGTCGCGACCCGCGCGTGACGGAGTTTCTCCGGCGGGGGGACCTGGCGCCGCAATAGACTTCCCCTCATTTCCCCGATCGCTACGCTCCCCCGCACGTGAAGACCAAAGTCAGCCCCGCGATCGTCGGCATGTTCGTGATCGGTGCGTTTGCGCTGGGCATCGTCGCGCTGCTGACGTTTGGCGGGGTGAACTTCTTCGCCAAGCCGCAGCGGTTCCTGGTGTACTTCGAGGAGTCCGTCCACGGCCTCACCCTCGGCTCGCCGGTGAAGCTCCGGGGCGTGCCCGTGGGGCGGGTGGTCGACCTCAATGTCCGCTACGACGAGAAGACCAACCACTCGGCCGTCGCCGTCCTCTGCGAGTTCAGCAAGGACAAGGTCACCGACCCCCGCGGCACCGCCATCAACTTCTCCAGCCGCGCCGAGTTGCAGACGATGGTGGACCACGGCCTGCGCGCGCGGCTGGACGTGCAGGGCCTGGCGACGGGCCTGCTGTTCGTGGAGCTCGAGTTTCTCAACCCGAAGGACTACCCGGCGGACAGCCGCAACCCCGAGCTGAAGTACGTCGTGATCCCCTACGTGCCCTCCGCCATCTCCGAGTTCCAGACCAACCTCACGGAGATCCTCAACGACATCAAGAAGGTCGACTTTGCCGGCATCGGCCGGGAGCTGAAGCTGCTGCTGGTCGACACCCACAAGCAGCTCGACGGGCTCGACGTGAAGGGGCTCGTGGCGCAGTGGCGGCAGGCGGGCGCCTCGGTCGAGGCGCTGGCCGGTTCACCCGAGGCGAAGCAGACCCTGGTGAATCTCAACGCGACCCTCACCGAGCTGCGCGCGGTGCTGGCCAAGCTTGACACCCAGATCACCACCAACGGCACGGAGCTGAAGGCGACCCTGGCCCAGACGAAGGAGACGCTGGCGTCGTTCAATGCCGCCGCCGACAGCACCCGCCGGTTCGTCGCCGCCCAAAGCGGGCTGGGCGCGGACACGAGCCATGCGCTCTCCCAGTTGGCCGATGCCGCCGAGGCGGTGCAGCGGCTGGCCGATTTCCTCGAGCGCAACCCGCAGGCGCTGATCAGCGGCAAGCATCCGCCACGGTGACCCGACTTTTCCAACCCCGAAACCCGTTCTCCGATGAAGCCGCACTCCCTTTTCCTTCCCGGCCGGTTGCTCCTGCTCGGCTGTGCCCTGGCGGGCGCCGGCTGCACCGTCATTCCGCCGGCGACGCCGGACACGACCCGCTATTACGTCCTGACGACCGCCCCGGCCAAGCCCGCCACCGTGGCGCCGGCGGGCCCGCACTGGCGGATCGCGCTCCGGCCGGTCGAGGTCCCGGCCTTCCTGCGGGGCAAGGCGATGCAGGTGCGCTACGCCGGCAACGAGATCCGCTACGCCGACGAGGCGCGCTGGGCCGAGTCGCTCGAGGCCGGGCTCGGCCGCGTGCTGCGCGAGAGCCTGGAGGGGCGCGGCGAGGTGGCGCGGGTGGTGTCGTCGCCGGGGGAGGATCATGACTTTGATGTCACCGTGCGCGTGCTGCGTTGCGAGGGCGACCACGAGAACAAGCTGGCGCGGTTCACGGCCGTGGTGGAGGTCTATCCGCCGGGCGCCGGCACGGAACGGCGCGCGCGGGACACGTTCACGGTGGAGGCCGCCGGCTGGGATGGCAGCTACGGGCAGCTGGCGCTGAAGCTCAGCGAGGCGGTGGACGGGCTGGCCGACCGCATCACCGCGCTGCTGGCGACGGCGGAGAAGCGCTGAGCGCGGTTGGTTTGTCGTGGCACGGGTCTCCCGACCCGTGTTCAGAAAAAGTACCGCAGGCATCCGCGCCTGCACGGTTAGGGAATGCAGGCGGGGACGCCTGCGCTACACTCAGACATGGGTCAGGAGACCCATGCCACGGCGTCGGCGCTTACTTCAGCGCCGACGCGATGCGGGCGAGGGCGGCCTCGACATTGGCGCGGGTGTTGAACGCGCTGATGCGCACGTGGCCCTCGCCGCACTTGCCGAAGCCGGCGCCGGGCGTGCAGACGACCTGCGCCTTGTTCAGCAGCAGGTCGAAGAACTCCCACGAGTCGCGGCCGGTGTTGATCCAGATGTAGGGCGCGTTGTCGCCGCCGACGCAGGGCAGGCCGAGCTTCGCCATCGCGTCGCGGATGAGCTGCGCGTTGCCGAGATAAAAATCCGTCAGCGCGCGCGTTTGCTGCTGGCCTTCCGGCGTGAAGATGGCGGCGGCGGCCTTTTGGATCGGATAGGCGACGCCGTTGAACTTGGTCGTGTGGCGGCGGTTCCAGAGCGCGTGCACGGACTGCTCCTTGCCGGCGGCGTCGAAGGCCTTGAGCGACTTCGGCACCACGGTGTAGGCGCAGCGCGTGCCGGTGAACCCGGCGGTCTTCGAGAAGCTGCGGAACTCGATCGCGACGTCGCGCGCGCCCTCGATCTCGTAGATCGAGTGAGGGATGGCCGGGTCACGGATGTAAGCCTCGTAGGCGGAGTCGAACAGGATGATGGCCTGGTTCTTCTTGGCGTAGGCGACCCAAGCGGCGAGCTGGGCCTTGGTGGCGACGGCGCCGGTGGGGTTGTTGGGGAAGCAGAGGTAGATGAGGTCGGTCGCGACGGCCGGGATCGCGGGCACGTAGCCGTTGGCCGGGGTGCTGTCGAGGTACGTGACGCCGCTGTAGCGGCCGTCGACGTTCGCGCCGGTGCGGCCGGCCATGACGTTCGTGTCGATGTAGACGGGATAAACCGGGTCCGGAATCGCGAGGCGGGTGTCGAGGCTGAAGATTTCCTGGATGTTGCCGCAGTCGCACTTGGAGCCGTCGGAGATGAAGATTTCGTCGGCCTCGATGGCGCAGCCGCGCGCCGCGTAGTCATGCGCGGCGACGGCCTCGCGGAGGAACGCGTAGCCCTGCTCCGGGCCGTAGCCCTTGAAGGTCTCGCGCTTCGCCATCTCGTCGGTCGCGGCGTGCAGCGCGGCGATGCACACGGGCGGGAGCGGCTCGGTGACGTCGCCGATGCCGAGGCGGATGACCGGCTTCGTGGGGTTGGCCGCGACAAAGGCAGTCACGCGCCGGGCGATGTCGGTGAAGAGGTAGGAGGCCTTGAGCTTGGTGTAGTTCTCGTTGATGCGGATCATGGGAGTAGAAGGGGTTGAGGTGGCACGGGTCTCTGACCCGTGAGAGCTGGGAATCACGGGTCGGGAGACCCGTGCCACGAAGCGGGCTGTTCGAAATTGATTGGTAAAGGGAACGTGAAGTGCCCCGGGGCGGGGCGAAAACCTTGAACAATTGGCGCGGGACGAGTTAGATCAAGCCCGACGTTTCGCTGAAGAAAGGCCCGCCCATGCAACAAATCGAGTCGGTGTCGGAAATGCGGTCGGTTGCCGCCCAACTAAAATCATCGGGCAAGACCATTGCCCTCGTCCCCACGATGGGCGCGCTCCACGCGGGGCAGGAGGCGCTGATCCGCGCCGCGGTGAAAAAGGCCGATGTGGTGGTCGTGTCCGTGTTCCTGAATCCGCTGCAGTTCGGCCCCAACGAGGCGGTGGCCAACTACCCGCGCAGCCTGGCGGAGGACCTGAAGCTGTGCGCGGCGGCTGGGGCGCAAGTCGTGTTCGCGCCGTCGGTGGCGGAGATGTACCCGAAGGGCTACTCGACCTACGTCAGCGAGGAGCACATCGCCAAGACGCTCTGCGGTGTGTCGCGGCCGGCCCATTTCCGCGGCGTGACGACGATGATGGCCAGCCTGTTCAACCTGATCCGCCCGGACTTCGCCTTTTTCGGCCAGAAGACCGCCCAGCGCGCGGCGGTCGTGCGCCAGATGGCGGCGGACCTGCATTTCGGCGTCGAGGTGGTCGTGGTGCCGACCGTGCGCGAGCCCGACGGGCTGGCCGTCGGCGTGGGCAACCGGAATTTCACCGCCAGCCTGAGGCAGGAGGCCCTCGCGTTCAGCAAGGCGCTCAAGAAGGTGAAGGAGATGGCCGACGCCGGCGTGCGCAACCCCGACCGGCTGATCGCCGAGGCCACGCACATCCTCAGCCAGCACCGGCGCGTGCGCATCATCTACATCTCCATTGTCGACACGGTGGCGCTGGAGCCCGTGCGCGAGGCCACGGCCGGCAACACCATGCTGGCCATCGCGGCCTGGGTCGACGAGGTGCGCCTCATCGACAACGTGATCCTGTAGCGCGCGTGGCACGGGTCGTCCGCCCCGTGAACCCCACCAGCCCACCAAAGTCGTTCCATTCTAAACAGCCTATCACAAGTGTCTCAGCCTCAACCCGTCTGGCTCCACTCAACAGCAATTGCAGCAGGCTATCGGAAGGCTTAAGTGAACATTGCGATTACAATCTTCATTTTGACCTGCGCGTTGGCTGGCTCGTATCTGTTCAAGACGAAGAAGCGGCGTTCAGCTCTGGCTTTTACGTCGGCGGGTTGTCTGGCAATTGTAGTTCGCGAGGCGATTTACGGAGGCCAAGGGATCAAGGATATCACTGTTACTGTCGTTTTCGGAGTAAGTGGGGTACTGACTCTTATCGCTCTCATCCTTATTTGCTTACAAGGGAATAGGGGCGAATGAAAGGGACCGGAAAAGGGGACATACCTTGACTCTTGACAGAGCCGGGCAGCCCGACGGTTTCGGGCTGAGGTTCACCTGAGTTTGTGGTCGGTGGGATGCTTCGCTCAGACCACCTCGCGGTAGACGTCCGGGTGGGGCCGGGTGATCACGGCGGCGTTCACGAGCATGCCGGCGTCGGCGATGATCTTCCGGCCGGCTTCCACCGCCGTCTGCACGGCGGCGGTATCGCCCGTCATCGTGACAAACGCCTTGCCGCCGAGCGCCATCGCCACGCGGACCTCGAACAGCTGGACCGGCGCGCTCTTGGCACAGGCGTCCGCCGCCCGGATCAGGGTGGCGACGTTGAACGACTCGAGGATGCCGAGCGCGCCCTCCGGCGGCGCGACCGACGTGCGAGCCAGCGCCGTGATCACGTCGGGGTGGATGTTGGTGATCACGAAACTGTCGATCAGGCAGCCGTGGGCCGCCTCGCAGCCGGCCTGGATGGCGCTCTGCACGGCCGACGGGTCGCCGGCGATCAGCACCATGTATTTGCCGGAGCAGATCGAGCGCGAGAGCACGAGGCGCACCGTGCCCGCCTTCAGTGCGGCGTCGGCCACCAGGAATCCCGCCACCACGCTGGAGAGTTCAACCAAGCCAATGGATTTTTCAGTCATGGGAGTAGAGAGGAGTGACCACGGATTGTCTGATGTCGCTACGCTCGGTACACGGATGACACGGATAGAGATTTGTAGCTACGAGCGTGAGCGAGTGGTCTGCTTTCCACTCGCTCACGCTCGTAGCTACCCAACTCGAAGTTTGATCCGTGTTCATCCGTGTAATCCGTGTTTAACCTGCATTGCGGTTGAGGATGAGATGGGTGGCGGTGACCTCCGCGATGGTCCCGGCGAACGGGGCATGGATCATGGCGCCGAGGGCTTTTTCGGGAATCGCGCCGACGGCCTGGCCGGCGGCGACGGTCTCGCCCGCGCGCACCAGCGGCAGGCAGGCGGCGCCGGCGCCCTGCTTGAGCGGCAGCACGACGCGGCGCGGGGCCAGGGCGGTGTCCTGCAAGGGGGCGGGGTGGGCGTACTGCGCGATGTTCAGCTTCTTCATCAGCGACGTGATCGGCAGGCGGCGGCCCTCGCGCATCGGGTGCGGCTTGACCGTGGTGGGGCCGGACCACTTCACGTTCGCCTGCTTCATCTCCACCTTGGACTGGTCGCAGGCCTCCTTCGGGTAGAGCTCCTCGGGGCACGCAAAGAGGGTGCAGAGCCCGCACGCGCAGCACATCGCCGCCCACTCGTTCCAATGGGCCGCGCCGGTCGCGGTGAAGGCCAGGCTGCGCATCACCTGGTGCGGCTCGACCGCGTAGCCCAGCAGGTAGCGCGGGCAGAGCTCGGTGCAATAGCGGCACTGGTCGCAGGCGGACTTGCCGATCGCGTTCTTCACGGCGGGCGGCTTGAGCTTGCGCTCGATCACATGGTGGTCGCGCGCCAGCACGATGGCGCCGCCGGTGGTCTTCGTGACCGGCCGGTCGAGGTCGTCCGTGGTCTCGCCCATCATCATGCCGCCGATGGCCAGCACGGGGTCGGCGACCGTGGCGCCGCCGGCCGCGGCGATGCAGTCGCGCAGGCTGGTGCCGAGGGGGACGGTGAGAGTCTTCGGCTCGCGCACCGCGCCGGCGATGGTGAGGGTCTTGTGGGTGACGGGGCGGCCCTCGGCGGCGGCGGCGATGTTGACGAACGTCTCCACGTTGCAGACGACGACGCCGACGTTGAGCGGGATGCCGCCCGGCGGGATGAGCCGCCCGGTGGTCTCGTGGACCAGGTCGTACTCGTCGCCCGCCGGATAATAGTCGCCGAGCAAGTGCACACGGACCGTGGTGCCCTGGCAGGCGGCCTCCACGGCGGCGACGGCGTGCTTGTTCTTCGCCTTGATGCCGATGATGCCGGTGCCGGCGCCCACGGCCGTCATCGCGAGTTGGATGCCCTGCAGCATGGCGGCGGCCTGATGCTCCATCACGGCGGCGTCCTTGTGCAGGAGGGGTTCGCACTCGGCGCCGTTGGCAATGACGGTGTCGGCCTTGCCCGCCAGCTTAACGTGGGTCGGAAAACCGCCGCCGCCGGCACCGACCACGCCTGCCAGCCTGACTTGTTCGACGAGATTCATGGGGTGGGGTGGAGGCGGAAGTTAGGAAACGGCCGGGGCGATGACGACCTCGAGGCCCTTGGCCCGCAGTGCCGCCACCAGTGGCGCCGGGGCGCCGGCGTCGGTGACGATCACGTCCACCGCGGAGAAGTCCGCGAGGAAAAAGGTCGAGCGCCGCCCGAACTTGCTGTGATCGAAGCAGAAAATGACCTTGGCGGCGCCGGCGATCATCGCGCGCTGGATGTCCACGATCAGCGCGTGCGAGTTGTAGATGCCGTCCTCGGCGATACCGCTGCCGCTGAGAATCGCCACGTCGGCGTGCATGCGGGAAAACGTGTCCACGGCGTGCGGCCCGACCAGCACGCCGAGGCGGGGGTAGATGACGCCGCCGGAGAGGTGCACCTCATGGCGGTTGGAGGCGGAGAACAGGTTGGCGACGGGCAGCGAGTTGGTGATGATCTGCGCGACCTTGTCGCCGAGGCACTTTGCGACGTGGAAGCACGTGGTGCCGCTGTCGAGGATGACGTTCTGCCCGGGGGAGATGAGCGCGGCGCACGCCTCGCCGATCGCGTCCTTCTCCGCCACCTGATGGGTGTCGCGGACATTGAAGACGAATTCGTCGGACTTCGGCTGCTGCAGGGTGCGCGCGCCGCCATGCGTGCGCCGCACGGAGCTGTGTCCTTCCAACGCCGTCAGGTCGCGGCGGACCGTCGAGACCGACACGCCGACCTGCTGGGACAGCTCTTCAAGTGAGGCAAATTCAGCCTTTTGCAGGTAAGCCTCTATCTTGGATTGACGTTCCTCAGCTTGCATCGATCAACCTGAAGTTGGAAAGTTTTGGAAGATAATGCAATCTTTAGATTGACTTTCTGGAAGATTTTGGGCGTCAATTGGTCGAAATCGGCGTTTTCCCGCATGTCCCTACCACCTCCATCGCCCCATCGAGTCGAGATTGAACATCTCGTCCGGCGATCGATTTACCAGCGCCTGGGCAAGGAACTCCCGCAGGCGGCGCTCGCGCCCAATCCTTTGCTGGTGAACATCAGCGCCCGCCATTGCCATCTGACCCAGGAGGCGGTCGAGGCGTTGTTTGGCAAGGGCGCCAAGCTCACCCCGATGAAGTGGCTCTACCAGAAGGGCCAGTTCGCCGCGCAGGAAACCATCACGCTGGTCGGCCCGCGCAGCCGGGTGATCTCCAACCTGCGCATCCTCGGCCCGTGCCGGAGCCTCAACCAGGTCGAGCTCGCCCTGACCGACTCGATCGCGCTGGGCTTCAACGCCCCCATCCGTTTTTCCGGCACCATCGCCGGCGCCCCCGGCTGCATGCTGATGGGGCCCAACGGATTTTTCGAGATGAAGGAGGGCGTGATCCGCGCCGCCCCGCACGTGCACATGCATCCGGACGACGCCGCCTTCTACGGCGTGAAGGCCGGCGACTTCATGCGGTTGCGCGTGGGCGGGCCCTGCGCCACCACCTTTGACCGGCTGCTCGTGCGCGTGGATCCCGAGTTCAAGCTCGAGGTGCACATCGACACCGACGAGGGCAACGCCTGCGCCCTGCAGCCCGACACCTCCGTCGCCCTCCTCAAGTAACCGCCCTTTTCCCTGATCTCCCTCAACCCTCAGCCACCCAAATATTATGAGTGATTCCATCGGTATGGTAGAAACCAAAGGCTATGTCGGCAGCGTCGAAGCCAGCGACGCCATGGTCAAAGCGGCGAACGTCTCCCTCGTTCGCCAGTTCCAGATCGGCGGTGGCTTTGTCACCGTCGTGGTCAAAGGCGATGTCGGCAGCGTCAAGGCCGCCGTCGAAGCCGGGTCCGAGGCCGCCAAGCGCGTCGGCGAGCTCATCTGCTCGCACGTCATCGCCCGGCCGCATCCCGAATTGCTCCGCGCCGTCGGACTCTAACCACAACTTCAAACCACATTCTATATGGCTATCCAAGAAGCAGTCGGACTGATTGAAACCAAGGGTTTCTGTGCGCTTCTCGAAGCGTCGGACGCCGCCCTCAAAGCCGCCAGTGTCACCATGACTGGCTACGAGGCCGTCGGCAGCGGCTATGTCTGCGCCTTTTTCCGCGGCGACGTCGCCGCGATCAAGGCCGCGGTCGATGCCGGCGCCGAGGCCGCCTCCAAGGTCGGCGAAGTCGTCGCCGTGCAGGTCATCCCGCGCCCGCACGAGGAACTCTCCGGCCTGGGCAAGTGGCTCAACCCCGCACCGTCGGCCTGAGCGTGGGGCGCGCTCAGCGCAGCGCGCTCTTCCCCGCCGGTTCCCGCCGTTCCCGATGAACATCCTCGTCGCCAATCTCGGCTCGACGTCCTTCAAGTTCCGTCTGTTTCACTTTGACGGGGCGGGGGAGGCGTCGCTGCTCGCGAAGGGCGGCTACGAGCGCGTGGCCGACCAGGGCAAGGCCATCGACGACTGTCTCGCGGAGCTCCGGGCCGCCGGCCATCTGCGCACGGCCGCCGATCTCCACGGCGTCGGCTTCAAGGCCGTCCTCGGCAAGGACCTCACCGGCTGCGTGCCGGCCGACGACCGCGCCATCGCGGCGCTCGAGGGCCTGCGCGAGATCGCGCCCGCGCACAACCCGGCCTATGCCGAGGGCATCCGGCGCTTCCGCGAAAAACTCCCGGGCGTCCCGCTGGTCGCGCTCTTCGAGACCGCGTTCTACCAGTGGCTGCCCGCGGCCGCGACGCGTTATGCCGTGCCGGAATCCTGGTACCAGGCCGGGGTCCGCCGCTACGGCTTCCACGGCGCGAACCACAAGTTCATCGCCGAGCGCTCGGCGGAATTGCTCGGCCGCAATGACATCGCGGAGCGTGTCCGCCGCCTTTACGTCGCGGGCCCGACCCCCGTCGCCGCCGGCCGCCCGCCGCTCCGCGTGATCTCCTGCCACCTCGGCGGCAGCAGCTCCGTCGCCGGCATGCGCGACGGCGTGGCCATCGGCTCCAGCATGGGGCTCAGCCCGCAGTCGGGCCTCCCGCACAACAACCGCGTCGGCGACCTCGATTCCGCCGCCGTGCCGTTCATCATGAAGACGCTCAACCTCCCGCTCGCCGAGGTGGAGCGCCAGATGACCAAGGAAGCCGGCCTGCTCGGGCTCTCCGGCGTCAGCAACGACCTGCGCGACATCCGCGCCGCCGCCGCGCAGGGCAACGCCCGCGCCCAGCTCGCCCTCGACGTCCTCGTGCACTCGGCGCGCCACTGGATCGGCTCCCTCTTTTTCGCGCTCAACGGCTGCGACGCCCTCGTGTTCACCGCCGGCATCGGCGAGAACAACCCGGACCTGCGCGCCGCCATCTGCGCCGACCTCGACCAGCTCGGCCTCGTCCTCGACCCGGCCAAGAACGCCTCGCTCCGCACCGAGGGCGAGATCTCCGCGGCGCACTCGAAGGTGAAGGTTTTCGTCATCCCGGCCAACGAGGAGCTCGTCGTGGCCCGCGAGACGCTCCGCCGCATCGCCGCCTGACCCTGAATTTCAACCACCAACTCCCAACCCAACAAAATTATGTCCTCCAAAGCCATCGGTCTCCTTGAAACCCGGGGTCTCACCGCCCTCGTCACCGGCGTCGACGCCATGCTCAAGTCCGCCAACGTCACGCTCGCCGGCCCCATGAAGCAGGTCGGCAACGCGCTCGTCACGGCCGTCGTGATCGGCGACGTCGCCGCCGTGAAGGCCGCCACCGACGCCGGCGCCCAGGCCGCGCGCACGGTTGGCGAAGTCGTCAGCGTGCAGGTCATTCCGCGCCCGCATGACGAGGTCGTCGTCGTGCTGCCCAAGGCCCCCGTCGCCGCCAAGAAGTAATCCTGCACCGGGCTTCCGCCCACCCCTCCCATGTTCCTCGCACGCGTTATCGGCTCCGTGGTCTCGACCAAAAAGGATGAGGCGATGAAAGGCCGCAAGCTGGTCGTGCTGCGCCCGCTCCTCGTGGACGAGGCCAACCCCACGCAATTCCGCCCCGGCGCGAACACCATCGTCGCGGTGGACAGCCTCGGGGCCGGCCAGGACGAGGTCGTGCTGTTCTGCCAGGGCAGCTCGGCCCGCCAGGCCACCGGCATGAAGTCGCTGCCGGTGGACGCGGTGGTGGTCGGCATCGTCGATACCGTCGATGTCCTGGACCAGAAAATCTATCCCCCGAAGAAATAAGGGCAACCGTTCGAACCGCTAACCGAAATGAGCTCCACCTTGCAGCTTGATGAGCAGGCCCTGCGCGCCGTGGTCGAGGACGTGATGCGCAGCCTGGGCCGCTCACCGGTCCTGTCCCCGGCCCCCGCGCCGTCCGCCCCGTCCGCCGCTTCCAGCCCGTCCCGCGGACCTTCCCGGGGCGGGCGCTTCGGCGTGTTCGAGGACGTCAACGAGGCCTGCGTCGCCGCCGCCGCCGCCTTTGAGCAGCTCCGGGAGAAGGGGATCGCCGGCCGCGCCAAGGTCGTCGAGATCGTCAAGGAGATGGTCACCGCCAAGGCGGTCGAGTGGGGGAAGTTCGAGTTCGAGGAGACGAAGATCGGCCGGCTCGAGCACAAGATCGAGAAGCTCCAGATCGTGAAGCTCGTCCCGGGCGTCGAGTGGATCAAGCCCTACGGCCTCAGCGGCGACCACGGCATCACGATGGAGGAGCACACCCCGTTCGGCGTCATCGGCGCCGTCCTCCCCGTCACGCACTCGATCCCGACCCTCAGCGGCAACATCATCAACATCGTCGCGGCCGGCAACGCCGTCGTCTTCAACCCGCATCCCGGCGGGGCGCGCTCCGCCGCCCTCGCGGTCCGGGCCTACAACGAGGCCATCCACGCCGCGCTCGGCATCGAGAACCTGGTGTGCACGGTGCTGAAGCCGACGCTCGACACGTTCAACGCGCTCACGAAGCACGAGGCCATCAACATCCTCCTCGTCACCGGCGGTCCCGGCGTCGTCAGCGCCGCGATGAAGTCCGGCAAGCGCGCCATCTGCGCCGGCCCCGGCAACCCGCCCGTCATCATCGACGGCACCGGCTGCCTCAAGAAGGCCGCCCGCGACATCATCTCGGGCGGCGCGTTCGACAACAACCTCCTCTGCATCGGGGAAAAACAGGTGTTCGTCCTCGAGCAGTTCGCCGACAAGTTCATCGAGTGCTTCTCGGGTGCCGGCGCCGTGCAGCTCAACGACGCCCAGCTGGCGAAGCTCACCGCGGCCGCCTTCACCACGTCGAAGGACGCCGGCGGCTGCTCGCACGCCGTGCTCAACCGCGCGCTGGTCGGCGCCGACGCCGCCGTGCTCGCCCGGCACGCCGGGGCGAACGTCCCGCCGAACACGCCGATGCTCTTCGCCGAGACCGACGTGGACCACGCCTTCGTCATGGAGGAGCAGATGATGCCGATGCTCCCGGTCGTCCGCGTCAAGAGCATCGCCCAGGCCATCGAGTTCGCCAAGAAGTCCGAGCACGGCTACAAGCATTCCGCCATCATCCACTCGCTCAACGTGGACCACATGACGCAGATGGCCCGGGCGCTCGACACCACGCTGTTCGTGAAGAACGGCCCCAGCACCGCCGGCCTCGGCCTCGGCGGCGAGGGCTATCTCAGCTACTCCATCGCCACCACCACCGGCGAGGGCATCTCCAACCCCGCCACCTTCACGCGCACCCGCCGCTGCGTGATGGTCGACAACCTCCGCATCTACTGAACCCATGATCCTCGCCCGCGTTGACGGAGTGATCGTCTCGACCGTCTGCCATCCGAGCATGGTGGGCTGCCGCACGATCATCTGCCAGCCGGTCGACGAGACGGGCCGCGCCGAGGGCGCGCCGGTCCTGGCCCTCGACCCGCTGGGGGCCGGCCAGCATCAGCAGGTGCTGATCTCCACCGATGGATCCAAGACGCGCGAATACGTGCAGGACCCGAAATCCCCGCTGCGCAACCTGATCCTCGCGATCGTCGACGAGCCGGAAAAGGAGACCGCCTGACCATGCGCCTGGGCCATGTCATCGGCAAGGTCACTCTCTCGAAGCAGGACGCCGCCTTCCGCGGCGCCCGGTTCCTGCTCGTGCAGCCGTTCGCCTCAGCCCAGTTCGCCGGCGCGCCGATGACGCCGCTCGCGCCCGGCAGCAGCCTCGTCGTCTACGACAACCTCGGCGCCGGCGCCGGCCACATCGTCGGCTTCACCGAGGGCGCGGAGGCGTCCGCCCCCTTTGACCAGCCCACGCCCGTCGACGCGTACAACGCGGCCATCATCGACGAACTTTTCTACAACCCGCCCTCCCGCTAACCCGTTTTTCCCATGGCCAACGTCATCACCGCCAGCGAAGCCGAGGAACTCCTCCGCAAAGGCCAGCAACCTCCGGCCGACTCCATTCTGACCCCGTCCGCCCGCGACGTGTTCGGCGGCCGCGCCAAGGCCGCCTTCACGCCCGGCACCGCCCCCGCCGGCCTGTCGACCGGTCCCGTCACGCCCGACTACGAGTACAAGTGGTCGCCCGGCGCCGATCCCAAGACGCCCGCCGAGATCGCCAAGTTCTTCCACTCGCCCGCGATCGAGGTGCTCAAGGAGCGCATGTGCGAGATCGGCCGCCGCCTCTGGGTGCGCGAGTACACCGACGGCAACGGCGGCAACATCACCATCCGCGTCGGCGACAACCTCGCGCTCTGCACCCCCACGCTCATCTGCAAGGGCATGATGAAGCCCGCGGACATGTGCCTCGTCGACCTCGACGGGAAGCAGCTCGCCGGCAGCCGCGTGCGCACCAGCGAGGCGCTGACGCATTTCGGCATCATGAAGCGCCAGCCCGCGTGCAAGTCCTGCGTCCACGCGCATCCGCCGCACGCCACCGCGTTCGCCATCGCCAACGTCGACATTCCGTCCTGCCTGATCCCCGAGGCCGAGGTTTTCCTCGGCAAGATCGGCGTCGCCAAGTACCGGACGCCCGGCACGCCCGCCAACGCCGACGAGGTCGGCGAGGTCGGCAAGATTCACCAGGCCGTGCTCATGCAGAACCACGGTGTCATCGTCTGGGGCAAGGACGTCGAGGACGCCTACTGGAAGATGGAAAACATCGATTCCTACTGCCGCACCGTCTGGATCGCGGCCGGCCTCGGCGGCGGCCTGCATCGCTTCACCGGCGGCCAGGCGAAGGAGCTCGTCAATCTCCGCCAGAAGCTCGGCATGCCCGACCCGCGCGCCGGCCTCAAGGAGTGCGAGCTCTGCGACAGCGCCGATTTCCGCCCCGCCACCGTCTGCGCGACGCCGGCCCAGGCCAGCAGCGCCCCGGCGGATCCCCAGGTGGAGGCGTTGGTCCAGCAGATCACCGAACAGATCCTGAAGGCGATCGGCACGAAGTGAGGCGGGCCCGGTACTCAACCCTCAACTCCCCACGAAGTTGAAAGTCTCCATCATCGGCGGCGGCGGTCGCGTCGGCTCCAATGCGGCGTTTGCCATCCAGTGCGCCGGCGTGGTGTCGGAGATCCAGCTGCTCGATGCGAACCACGACCTGGCCGAGGGCGAGGCGCTTGACCTGCTGCACGGCTCGTCCGCCATCGCCGACCAGCGCATCTACGCCGGCGACTACGCCCGCGCCAAGGACAGCGACATCTTCATCATCACCGCCGGCCTGCGCCGCCAGCCCGACGAGTCGCGGCTGGACCTGATCAACCGCAACGTCGCGCTCTTCGCCGGCATCCTCGACAGCATCAAGGGCGCCGGTTTCCGCCCCGATGCGCTGGTCTTCGTCGTGTCGAACCCGGTCGACATCCTCACGCAGCTCGCGGTGGCCCGGCTCGGCCTGCCGTGGTCGCAGGTGATCGGCCTGGGCACGATGCTCGACACCGCGCGCTTCCGCTCGCTCCTCGCGTCGGAGCTCAAGCTCGCGCCCACGCAGGTGAAGGCGCTGATCCTCGGCGAGCACGGCGACTCCATGTTTCCGGTCTGGTCGTCCGCCACCTGCGCGGGCCTGCCCCTGATCAAGTATCCGGGCTGCACCCCGACGTTCCAGTCGCAGATCTTCGAGCGGACCAAGGGCAGCGGCGCCGAGGTCATCCGCCGCAAGGGCGGGGCGGGCTGGGCGGTCGGGCTCACCATCGCCGAGGTGGTGCACGCCATCGCCCTCGACCAGCGCCGGCTCCTGCCCGTCTCGACCGTGCAGCAGGGCGCCTACGGCCTGAGAAACGTGGCGCTCAGCGTGCCGACCATCGTCGGCCGCGCCGGCGCGCTCGCCCACGTGCCGGTCGAGCTCTGGCCGAAGGAGCAGCAGGCGTTGCAGGCCTCCGCCCGGGCGCTCCGCGAGACGTTCGCCAAGGTGCAACGCGCCTGAGCGCGGCTCCGGCGGGCGGCGGTCGCGGACGGTTTGCCGTTGTCGCTCCGGTCGCCGGCCCCGCCGCACTTTCCCTCCCTTTCATGAAAACCTACCATCACGTAAATCACCTCTGGGATGACGCCAAAGCCGCGTCGCTCGACGCCGTGGGCCGCCTCGTCTACCGTTCCAACCTCCTCGGCTCCGACCAGCGCATCACCAACACGGGCGGCGGCAACACGTCGTCGAAGCTGACCGAGACGGACCCGCTCACCGGCCAGCCGGTGGAGGTCCTCTGGGTCAAGGGCTCCGGCGGCGACCTGCGCACGAGCACGCGCGAGAATTTCTCCTCCCTCCACCAGTCCAAGTTCGTCGGGCTGCAGGCGCTTTACCTGGCGCGCACCGACAAGGGCCTCAAGTCGGCCGCCGAGGACGACATGGTCGGGATGGCGAGCCACGCGACGTTCAACCTGAACCCGCGCGCCGCCTCGATCGACACCCCCCTGCACAGCTTCATCCCGGCGAAGTACGTGGACCACATGCACCCGAACGCGATCATAGCGGTCGCCGCTTCCGCGCATTGCGAGAAGCTCACCAAGGAGATCTTCGGCGGCGAGATGGCCTACGTGAAGTGGATGCGCCCCGGCTTCGAGCTCGGCCTCGCCATGCAGGAGATCTGCCGAAAAAACCCGAAGGTGAAGTCCATCATGATGGGCCAGCACGGGTTCATCTCGTGGGACCGGGACGAAAAGTCCTGCTACACCTACACCCTCGACTGCATCGAAAAAGCCGCCGCCTTCATCGAGCAGAAGTACGCCGCGAAGGGCGGCGACGCCGCGGCGTTCGGCGGGGAGAAGTACGCGACCCTCGCGCCCGAAAAGCGCGCGGCGACCTTTGCTGGCATCCTGCCGTGGCTGCGCGGCCAGGTGTCGCAGCAGAAGCGTTTCATCGGCACGGTGCAGGACGACGCGAAGATCCTGCGCTTCGTGAACTCGAAGGACGCCGCCCGGCTCGCCGCCCTCGGCACCTCGTGCCCCGACCATTTCCTGCGCACCAAGATCAAGCCGCTCTACGTGAACTGGAACCCGCAGGCTGAGGATCTCGCCGAACTCAAGGTCAAGCTCACCGCCGGCCTCGAGCAGTACCGCAAGGACTACGCCGCGTATTACGCGAAGTGCAAACACCGCAACTCGCCGGCCATGCGCGACCCGAACCCGACCGTCGTGCTCATCCCGGGCCTCGGGATGATCGCGTGGGGCAAGGACAAGTCGGAGTCCCGCGTCACCGCCGAGTTCTACAACTGCGCCGTCGAGGTCATGCGCGGCGCGGAGGCGATCGACACCTACATCGCCCTCCCGCAGCAGGAGGCGTTCGACATCGAGTACTGGCTGCTGGAGGAGGCGAAGCTCAAGCGCATGCCCGCCGAGAAGGAACTCGCCCGCCAGGTCGCCATCGTCATCGGCGCCGGCTCCGGCATCGGCCGGGAAACCGCCCTCCGCCTCGCGCGGGAGGGCGCCCACGTCGTGTGCGTGGACATGAAGCTCGAGAGCGCCGAGGCCACCGCCCGGGAGATCACCGCGAAGCTGGGGCAGGGGATCGGCGTGGCCGGGTCCGGCATTTCCGGCTGCGGCCCGGCCCTCGGGCTCGCCTGCAACATCACCGACCGCGCCAGTGTCCGCGCGATGCTCGATCAGGTCGCGCTCGCCTACGGCGGCTTCGACTCGATCGTCGTCACCGCCGGCGTCATCTGGCCGAGCGACACCACCGGCCACATTCCGGACGAGAAGTGGGCCTTCACCTACAACGTCAATGTCACCGGCAGCTACATCGTCGGCGACGAGGCCGCGAAGACCTGGAAGAAGCAGGGCCTGCGCGGCAACCTCGTGCTCACCACCTCGGCCAACGCCGTCGTGGCCAAGAAGGGCACGCTGGCCTACGACACGTCGAAGGCCGCCGCCGCCCACCTCGTGCGCGAGCTGGCCGTGGAGCTGTCGCCGCTCGTGCGGGTGAACGGCGTTGCCCCCGCGACCGTCGTGCAGGGCTCGGCGATGTTCCCGCGCGAACGCGTGGTCAGCTCGCTGACGAAGTACCACGTGGCCTTCACCGACGACGAGCCGACCGAGTCGCTCGTGACGAAACTCGCGCAGTACTACGCCGACCGCACGCTGACGAAGGCGCCGATCACGCCCGCCGACCAGGCCGAGGCGTATTTCCTCCTCGTGAGCAACCGCCTCAGCAAGACCACCGGCCAGGTGCTCACCGTGGACGGCGGCCTGCCGGAGGCCTTCCTGCGGTAGATTTGATCGAGGTGGAACGCGTTGCCCTCAACGCGTTGGTTTGGGAAAAAATCTCCAGCAATCGCATTGAGGGCAATGCGCTCCACCTTCATACTCCAACCAAATCATGAAACTCGGCGCCCACATTTACCTCTGGATGGAACGCTGGTCCGACGCGGAGGTCGGGCTGTTTGAGCGCGCCCGCGGCCTCGGGCTCGAGGCGATCGAGCTGTCGGTCGGGCTCGACGTGAAGTTTTCCGCCGCCCTCACCCGCCGCACGGCCGAGGCGAACGGCATCATGCTGCTCGTCGGCCCCGGCGGCGCCTGGCCCGACGGCGCCGACCTGTCCGACGACGATCCCGCCAACCGCCGCACCGCGCTGGAGTTTCACAAATCCATTGTAGACCAAACCGCCGAGCTGGGCGCCGTGGCCTACGCCGGCGCCCTCTACGGCCGCCCGGGCAAGGTCCTGAAGCGCCGCCCGCCGGCCGACGAGCTGCCCCGCACCGCCGAGGGCCTGCACACGCTCGCGGAGTACGCGCAGCGCGCCGGCGTGAAGGTCATCCTCGAGCCCATGAGCCGTTTCCGCTCCCACGTCGTCAACACCCCGGGGCAGATGCTGAAGCTCGTGAACGCCGCGGACCACGCGAACCTCCGCATCCTGCTCGACACCTACCACCTCGTGACCGAGGTGCGCGATTACGCGGCGGCGATCCGCTCGGTGGGCGACCGCATCTGGGGCCTGCATGCCTGCGAGAACGACCGCGGCGTCCCGGGCGGCGGCCTGGTGCCGTGGCCGGCGGTCTTCGGGGCGTTGAAGGACACCCAGTGCGAATACGTCGGGTTCGAGGGCTACAACACCGGCCTCGGCGATTTCGGCTGGCGGCGCGGCATCTTCCAGAACGTCTGCCCCGACGGTGACGCCTTTGTCCGCGAGGCGGTGGCGTTCACGCGGCGTCACCTGCGCTGACGCGGGCCGGCCGGGGCCCGCGAACGCGGGAAATCGTCCGTTCATCCCGCCCTGCCGCCCGTCCGGCACTGCACGCTTGCCGTGGGCGGCTCCCCGGCCGACGGTGGCGCCATGCGCAAATACACCCTGGCGGCGGCAGCCGCACTCACCCTTGCGCTCGGGCTGGCCCGGGCTGAGGTCAACCTGCCCAACATCGACCCGGCGGTGAAGCCCGCGGACGATTTTTACGCTTACGCCAACGGCCACTGGCAGAAAGCCATTGTCATCCCCGCGGATCAGTCGCGGTGGGGCAGCTTCGATATGCTGCGGGAGCGCAACGAGGGCAATCTCCGCGCCATCTGCGAGCGCGTGGCCGCGCTGCAAACCGGCGCCACGCCGACCGAGAAAATGGTCGGGGATTTCTTTGCCAGCGGGATGGATGAGGCCGCCATCAACGCCGCCGGCATCAAGCCGCTGCAACCCGAGCTGGACCGCATCGCCGCCATCAAGACGTCGGCGGACGTGCTCGCCGCCATCGCCCGCATGAAGCTCGAGGGTTCGTCCGTCGGCTTCGGCTTCTTCGCCGGCCCGGACGCCAAGGACAGCAACACCAACATTGCGCAGCTGTTCCAAGGCGGGCTCGGGCTGCCGGACCGCGACTACTACTTCAATGAGGACGAGAAATCCCAGAAGCTCCGCCAGCAATACGTGGCCCACGTCGCGAAGATGCTCGTGCTCGCCGGCGACAGCCCGGAGGCCGCGCAGGTGGGCGCCCAGTCGGTGATGCGCCTGGAAACGCTGCTGGCACAGGCGTCGCTGGCCCGCGTCAAGCTCCGCAACCCGTACGCGAGCTATCACAAGATTCTCGTGGCGGACCTGGCAAAAACCACCGGCGCCCTCGACTGGGCCGCCTTCTTCCGCGACCTGGGCGCGCCCGCGTTCACCGGGATCAACCTCGCGCACCCGGATTTCTTCAAGGGCTTCGCCGCCCAGCTGGCCGCCACGCCGGTTGCCGACTGGCAGGCCTATCTGCGCTGGAACCTGGTGCATGATTCCGCGCCCTTCCTGAGCGAGCCGCTGGTGAAGGAGAATTTCAACTTCTACGGCACCATCCTGACCGGCGTGAAGGAGATGCGGCCCCGCTGGAAGCGCGTGGTGGGGGTCACCGACGCCGAAATCGGCGAGGCCCTCGGCCAGCTCTACGTCGCCGCGTACTTTCCCCCCGAGGCCAAGGTCCGCGTGCTCTCGCTGGTCGCCGACCTTCGGGCCGCGCTCCGGGCACGCCTCCAGACGCTGGAGTGGATGGATGACGCCACGCGCGCCAAGGCCGTCGCCAAGCTCGACGCCTACAGCGTGAAGATGGGCTATCCCGACAAGTGGAAGGACTACAGCTCCGTCAAGATCGACCGCGGCTCCTACCTGGCCAACATCCGCCAGGCGGAGGCCTTCGAGGTGCGCCGCAACTTCCGCAAGATCGGGCAGCCCGTCGACAAGACCGAATGGCGCATGACGCCGCCGACGGTGAACGCCTATTACAGCGCCTCGGACAACGGCATTGTCTTCCCGGCCGGCATCCTGCAGCCGCCGTTCTTCGACCCGAAGACCGACGATGCCGCCAATTTCGGCGGCATTGGCGTGGTCATCGGCCACGAGATGACGCATGGGTTCGACGACCGGGGCCGGCAATACGACGCGGCCGGCAACCTCACCGACTGGTGGACGCCGGCGAGCGCCGAGAAGTTCAAGGCCCGCGCCGCCGGCATCGTGCAGCAGTTCTCCGGCTACACCGTCCTCGACGGCTTGCACCTCAAGGGCGAGCTGACGCAGGGCGAGAACATCGCCGACCTCGGCGGCCTGAAGATCTCCTACGCCGCGCTGCAACTGGCGCTGGCCGGCAAGCCGCATGACAAGATCGACGGGTTTACCCCCGAGCAGCGCTTCTTCCTCAGTCACGCCTCCGTCTGGCGCGACACCATGCGTCCCGAGGAGCAGCGCCGCCGCGTGAATGTCGATCCGCACTCGCCCGGTTACTGGCGGGTCAACGGCCCGCTCTCGAACCTCGACGAGTTCTTCGCGGCGTTCAGCGTGCCTGAGGGCGCCACGATGCGCCGGCCCGCGGCGGACCGCGTCACGATCTGGTAGTAGAAGTGAAAGGGAGAGTGAGAGTGAAAGGATTCCGGATCAGGGCCCTTTCACTTTCACCCTCACTTTCGCCCGGGGTCAGCGCGGCGCGTACGTCTTCTGCGCCAGGCCCTCGCCGAGGAGGCGGCGGAACGTCGCGAGGTCCTTGACGGCGCCGAGCGAGATGAGCTGGCGCGCAAGGTTGCCGACCGCCGTGCCCTCGAGGTTGAACGAGACGACCGGGATGCCCGCGGCATCGGCCGTCCCCTGGCAGAGCAGGCGGTTCTTGGAGCCGCCGCCAACCATGAGGATGCGGCGGAATTTTTTGCCGGTCATCCGCTCGAACGCCGACACGGCGCCGGCATGGCCGCGGCCGATCGAGTTGCAGATCAGGCGCGTGTAGCCGGCGAGGTTCCGCGGCGCGGCGAGGCGGCGCTTTTTCAACTGCGCGTCGATCGCGGCCTTCATCGAGGCCGGGGCGGTGAACGCCGGGTCGGTCGTGTCGAGGAGGCCAGCCGGGGCGGGGGCCTTTTCCGCGGCGGTGATGAGCGCCGCCCACTCGCGGTCGCTCTGCGGGCGCTGGCTGAAGTCCTTCATGATCTGCTCGAGCAGGAAGAGACCGACCACGTTGGTCAGCGGCCGGTAACCGCCGCCGCCGGTGCGCTCGTTCGCGACGCGGGCCTTTTCCGCCTCGGCGCCGAGCACGGGCGTGGCGCTTTCAAACCCGACCAGCGACCAGGTGCCGGAACTGAGGAAGAGGTCGCCGCCGTCGGGCGAGGCCGGCATCGCGTCGTAGGCGCAGGCGGTGTCGTGGCCGGGCACGGCGATTACCCGGGTGCCCGCCAGTTCCGGCAGCGCGGTGACGCGACCCAGCTTTTTGCCTGCCAGCACCGGTGCGGTGAACCACGTCGGCGGGATGTGAAAATGCTCCAGCGCCAGCCGCGACCAGTCGGGGGAATGCACGTCGAGGAGTTGCGAGGTGCTGGCGACGGTGAGCTCGTTCGCCATGACGCCGCTCAGGAGGAAGTTGAAATAATCCGGCAGGAAGAGGCAGCGCGTGGCGAGGTCGGTGACCGCCGGGCAGCGCGCGACCGTCTCGGCCAGCTGCAGGCTGGTGTTGTAGAAAACATTCGGGATGCCGGTGGCGGCGTAGATCCGGGAGGCGCCGCGCGCGGCGAGGGCTGCGAGCCCCGCTTGGGTGCGGTTGTCGCGGTAGGCGTGCGCCGGGAACACGAGGCGGCCCGCGTCGTTGAGCAGCACATGGTCGCAGCCCCAGGTGTCGACGCCGACGGAGGCGAGCTTCGCCCCGCGGGGCAGGGCGGCGACCGCCTTGCGCAGCCCGGTCTGGATCTCGTGCCAGAGCGTGCCGACTTCCCAGTAAGTGTGGGCGCCGAGGTCGCGGTAGGCGTTGGGGAAGCGATGCGCCTCGGTGAGCGTCAGCCGGTTCTTGGACCAGGCGCCGAGGATGACCCGGCCGCTGGTGGCGCCGAGGTCGATGGCGGCGGAATAGATGGTGGGCATGGGGAAAATAAAAGGGAAAAAGCAGAAAGAAGAAACGTCGGAGATGTCAGTCGAGTTGGAGCCGCTGATTGGTCCGGCGCTGGATCTCGTGGAAGTAGCCGGCGTTCTGCGTGAGCTTCGTGTCCACGTCGTGGGTCGGGATCATTTCCTTCAGCTGGGTCTGGCCGGCGCCGGTCACCAGCTGCGGGAAGCAGAGCTTGATCACGTCGAGCACGATCGGGACGCAGACGGACGCGCCGGGCGACGCGCCGAGGAGGGCGGAGATGCTGCGGTCGGGGTTGGTGATGACCTCCGTGCCATAGTGCACGATGCCCGCCTCGCCGTCGGTTTTCTTGATCGCCTGCACGCGGATGCCGGCGTCGATCAGCTTCCAATCCTCCGCCCGGGCGGCCGGGTAGAAGATGTGCAGCACCGCCACGCGGTCCGCCATGCTCTGCGTGCCCTGCTGGATCAGGTAGCGCACGAGGGGCAGGTTGCTGGCGCCGATCTTGAGCAGCGTGGCGAGGTTGTCCGGCTTGATGGAGCCCGGCAGGTCGGTCCAGCTGCCCTTCCGGTGGAGGAATTTGGTCGTCCACGCGGCGAAGGGGCCGAAGAGCAGCGTCTTCCGGCCGTCGAGCACGCGGGTGTCGAGGTGCGGCACGGCCATGGTGGGGGCGGCGTCGAGCGCCTGGCCGTAGACCTTCGCCTGGTGTTTGTTGACGATCTCCGGGTGGTCACAGACCAGCCATTGCCCGCCGATGGGGAAGCCGCCGAGGCCCTTGCTCTCCGCGATGCCGGATTTCTGGAGCAGGTGCAGGCTGCCGCCGCCGGCGCCGACGAAGACAAACTTCGCCCGGCTCCGGCGGATTTCGCCGGTGGCCAGGTCCCGGATGCTGACATCCCAGCCTTCGGCCGTTTTTTTCAGGTCAACCACCCGGTGGTTGCTGGCGATGCCGCAGCCGGGCTGGCGGGCGAGCCACGCGAGCAGCTGGCGGGCGATCACCCCGAAATTCACATCGGTGCCGCCGTCCATCTTGGTCGCGGCGATCGGAACGTCGCCGCGGCCCTCGACCAGGAGCGGGGCCCAGGCGCCGATCGTCGCGCGGTCGGTGGTGTAGGCCATTTCCCGGAAAAAATGGTGGGCGGACATCCCAGCGTGCCGCGCCTTCAGGAAATCCACCTGTTCCGGGCCATGGACAAAGCTGATGTGCGCGATCGGGTTGATGAACTCCCTCGGGTTGCCCACCATGCCGCTGGCCACTGCGTAGCTCCAGAACTGCTTCGTCTGCTCGAACTGCTCGAAGATTCCAATCGCCTTGGCGACGTTGACCGTCCCGTCGGCCTCGCGCGTCGGGGTGTAGCTCAGCTCGCAGATGCCGGCGTGGCCGGTGCCGGCGTTGTTCCAGCCGTGGGAGCTTTCCTGCGCCAGTTCCTCCGTGACCTCGTAGACCTGGACGGAGAGGTTGGGCTCCAGCCGCTTGAGCATGGCGCCGAGGTTGGCGGACATGATGCCGCTGCCGATCAGGATGACATCGGGGTTCTCGATGTGCGTGGCGTGCTTCATCAGGGAGCCGATAGCTAGTCGGGAAGTCTCCCGGCCTCCAAGTCATTTTACCGCGTTTTTCGCGCGGAAATTTCGCCGTTGGCTTGGGAACCGTGCCCGCTAAACCCATGCGATGGCTTCCCCCTCGTTCCCCAAGGTCGAACCGTACATTGCCCCGGAAACCGTGATGCGGGAGTTCACGCTGCGCGCCGTGCTGACCGGCGCGGTGCTCGGGCTGGTCTTCGGCGCCTCGTCGCTCTACCTCGTGCTCAAGGTCGGCCTGACCGTCAGCGCGTCGATCCCGGTGGCCGTCATCTCCCTCGCGATATTCCGACTCTGGTCAAAGGTCGGCGGCCGCGACGCGACCATTCTGGAGCACAACATCACGCAGACGGCGGGTTCCGCGGGCGAGTCGCTGGCGTTCGGGCTGGGCGTGACCATGCCCGCCATCCTCATCCTCGGCTTCGACCTCGAGCTCACGCGCGCCATGCTGGTGGCGGTGCTCGGCGGCTTGCTCGGCATCCTGATGATGATCCCGCTGCGGCGGGCACTGATCGTGAAGGAGCACGGCGTGCTCAAGTATCCCGAGGGCACCGCGTGCGCTGCGGTGCTCAAGGCGGGTGCGAATTCCTCCGACCGCGCCGCGGCTTCACCGTCCGCCCAGGTGGAGATGCGCGCCGCGGAAGCCGCCGGGCTTGGCCAGTCGCCCGGCGCCCGGGTGATCTTTACCGGCTTCGGCCTCGGCCTGCTCTACAAGAGCCTCAACGTTGCCTTCAAGGGTTGGAAGGATGTGACCGAAAAGATCTTCGACGCACCGCTCAAGGGCGGCTCGGTGAGCATGGAAATCTCTCCCGAGCTGCTTGGGGTGGGCTACATCATCGGGACGCGGATCTCGTCCATCATGTGCGCGGGCGGAGTGCTCAGCTACCTGCTGCTGATTCCCCTGATCAAGTTTTTCGGCGAACGTGTCGTGGGTCCGCTGGCGCCGGGCACGATCCCCATTTCCGAGATGGGTCCCAGCCAGATTCGCGGCGCCTACATCCTCTACATCGGCGCGGGGGCGGTGGCGGCGGGCGGGATCATCAGCCTCGTCCAGTCGGCGCCGACGATCTGGCATGGGATCAAGGGCGGCCTGCGCGACCTGGGCCTCTCCCGTGGCGAAGGGGCGCCGGAGGGTGGGGTTCCCCGTACGGACCGCGACCTCTCGATGAAATTCGTCGGCATTGGCATCGTCGCGATCATCGCGGTCGTGATGCTGGCGCCGTCGCTGCACATGAACCTGCTCGGTGCGCTGCTCATCGTGCTCTTCGGCTTCCTCTTCGTCACCGTCTCCTCCCGGCTGACGGGCGAGATCGGCTCCTCCTCCAATCCGATTTCCGGCATGACGGTGGCGACGCTGCTGTTCACCTGCCTCATCTTCCTCCTGGTCGGGTGGACGGGCGGACCCTACTACGTGACCGCGCTCTCGGTCGGCGCCATCGTGTGCATCGCGGCGTCGAACGGCGGTTCGACCTCGCAGGACCTGAAGACCGGGCACCTGCTCGGCGCCACGCCAAAATACCAGCAGCTGGCCATCATCGCGGGCTCGCTCCTCTCGGCCGTCATGCTGGGGCCGATCCTCCTCGTCCTGAATGATGGCGCAACGGTCTATGTGCCCGCTGCCCAGATTGCGCCTGCCGGGCTGCACACCGACGCGGGCAAGCTGACGAAAAGAGAGGCACTGCACGGCCCGCAGGCGCGCGGTGATAAGAACAGTTACCTCGTCTGGCAAAAGACCGACGACGTGGGCGGCCGCTCCGGGCGCTACCTGGTCAACCAAGCGGGTGACGCCGTCTGGCTGGTCGACCCCGGCATCAACGGCGCCTTCAACACGCGGCCCGACGGCACGACCGTCCGCAAGTTCGATGCCCCCAAGGCGACACTCATGTCCTACATCATCAAGGGCATTCTCGACCGGAAACTCCCTTGGGCGCTGGTGCTGCTCGGCGTCATGATCGCGGTGATGCTTGAGATGTCGTTTCTGCCTGCGCTGGCGTTTGCCGTCGGCGTCTACCTCCCGCTATCGTCCTCGTCGCCCATCTTCGTCGGCGGCCTGGTCCGCTGGCTGGTGGACCGCCAGACCAGCAAGCAGGCGAGCCATGCCCACCTGACCCCGGAACAGCTGATCGAGGAGAGCGACAAGAGCTCCGGCGTCCTACTCGCGTCGGGCTACATCGCGGGCGGAGCGATCGCCGGCATCATCATCGCGGTTTTAGCCGGAGCGCTCGACAAAGTCAGCCCGGTCTTGGCGGGTTTTTTTGAGCGCGTGGACGCGGCCTGCACAACTTGGTCGACGGCGCATAACCCGTTCTTCGGGGGGCCCCACGCGGACGCGCTCTCGATGATCCCGTTTGTCGGACTCTGCGTCTTCCTCTTCCTCGTCGGGCGCGACAAGCTGCTCGCGCCGAAGAAAGCCTGAGGTGGCACGGGTCTCCCGACCCGTGATGCCTGTCGAGTACCGCAGGCGTCCCCGCCTGCAATGAT
>CAIQKV010000068.1 GCA_903872505.1 uncultured Opitutia bacterium | reverse complement strand
GTTCGCGGGCCCCCTTCTTTTCGACTGACTCTTTTCCTTCCATGGTAACACTCCTTCTTGCGATGGAGTGTTACCCAATTAACCCGGGTTCGTGTGTCTATGATCTGGTAGTTAGCACACCCATCACTCCCGGATAATAGTAATCCACCCAGCGATTGGCCCGGAGGAACCGCCGGTGAGTGTCGAATCCGGAGACCGGAATCGTGTTCATTATTTCCGTGGCAGTGAAAAAGTTCCGGTTGGCCACCACCAGGTCCGATTCATCCATGATATAATTGATGCACCATTCTGGTTCCTGCCGGCCCTTGGGGAGCAGGTGCTGGAGGATCTTCAACGGGATGGCATACAGCCAGAGGCATTGGCTTCGGGTGATCAGGAAGATATCGATATCCAGGTGGTTGTTCCGATGCCGGGTGGGATTCTTGGCGGCCACCGACCCGGAGATCCCGACAAACTTGATCAGCGGACTCCGCCCCAGCTTCTTCAGCCGCTCGAGTTGGGAACTGATGAGCGATTCGGCCAGTTCGATCTTGGGGCCCTTGGCCTGGATCTTTTCGCCCAGGTCGGGCAGCCCGGCGAAACCGTCCTGGAGGATGATCTTCCCCTGGCGGTGCAACTCATCAAGGGCGGCGTAGAAATCGTCCTGTCCCGCCACTCCGAGCCGCGCGGCGATTTCCTCGATCCCGATGACATCGCCGAAGACGCCCGCGTAAGCAACCAGGGTCGCGATCCCCGTGGCCATGGGCAGGTCATACCAGATGCTGCCTCTCGGGTTCACGATCCGGCCCGCATGCTTCTCGGTCAAGTTCGGCGTCTGGCGGGAGGGGGAGGGACTGAGCAGGTTCATGGTTGCGGTTACCGGCGAGGGTCGGCTGGGCGCGGCCGGATCTGGTCTTCTTGCTGGCGGCAATATCTGCCCGAGCTAGCGGGCGAGCGAAGCCCCGGACCGTAACAGGGTTGTTACGCTTACGCCGCCGCGCGGCCGCGTTCAGCGCTGACATCGGGAAATCCGCGTCCCACTACTAGCCGGGTTTTTCCGCCGGTGCCGGCGATCTGCTGAGAAATTTTTCGTCCCCCTGCTGGAGCATGAGGCTCAAACCATCACCACTCACTCTCACCGCCGCCGCCGGATTGGCCAACCCCGTGCCCAGAAATCCGGCGGCCCGGGATGTCCCTGATTGCCGACGGCCATGAAACCCAAAGTCGCGATGCTTCTGCCGTACTTTGGGCCCCTGCCCAATTATTTTGCCCTGGCCCTCCAGTCGTACGCCAGCAACGCGGATTTTGACTGGTATCTCTTCACCGATGACCGAAGCCCACACGACTATCCGCCGAATGTCTTCGTAACCTATACGACCCTGGAACGCCTGAAGGAACGCTTCCAGGGATATTTCGATTTTCCTCTGGCGCTCGAGCGTCCTTACAAGCTTTGCGACTATAAACCCCTCTACGGACACCTCTTCACCGACGAGCTAAAGGGCTATGATTTTTGGGGTCACTTCGACCCCGACGTTATTTTCGGCCGGATTGGTAATTTCATTCCGGACGAGTTCTATCAGCGCTACGACAAGATTTTTGATCGGGGACACTTTGCCCTCTATCGAAATATCCCTGCAGTGAACCTCCTCTATCGCGAGCAGGTCGCGGGCTGCGCGGACTATCGGGTGGTGCTCGCCAGCGAGCGCAACTGGGCGTTCGACGAGCGGGAGGACGGCGTGAATGCATTTTTCGCGCCCCGGAACCTGAAGCTCTATCTCGGTTCCCCCATCGCCAACATCTTCTACGGCGATTACGCGCTGCGGCTGGACGGGGAAGCCAAGGGCCGGGGGACAAAATCAGCCCAGTCCTGTTTTGCGTACGAACAGGGCGGCATTTACCGGCACTATTTGCAGGCCGAGGAAATCCACCGGGAAGAGTTCATGTACCTCCACCTGCAGAAGCGCAAAATGGAGGTGCTCAGCCCTGATCCGTCCACCTATTTGATCTTCGGCAACGCCTTTCGCGCGGCCGAGCCCATCACCAGGAGTTTCCTGTCATCGGCCAACCAAGACAGGATTTTTTACCGCTACTTCTGGGCGAAGCGGAGGTTCGCCACCCGCATCCGCACGGCCTGGCGAATGCTGATCCTGGAGCAAGATTACCGGAAGTTTACCGCCCGAACCCTGAGGAAATTCCGCACCCTGCTGGGCGGCGGGAGGAGCCATGGCGTGACGTCGCGCCCTTCCCTTCGATGAAGCTCCGCCGTGTTTTTGCCCTCGTGCCCGACTGCCATGTGGCCGGCTGGAGATATTCCGGCGTCTGGCAGAGGCATTTTTACGACGGGCTGAAGCAGGCCGGCATCGAGGTCATCCTCCCCCGCGGCCTCGATTTCGGCTGGGCCCGTCCGCCGCAGGCGGTCGATCCGTTGTACACGGCCAGTGCTCGCGGCCGCGTGAGCGAAGAGCTGCTCGCCCAGATTTTGCAGGCGGACGGAGGACCGCCCCAGGCGGTGCTCTCCTGCTGCTTCACCCATGACCTCGAGCTTGATCTCGTGGACCGTGTCCGCGCGGCCGGAATTCCCTGGATCAACTTTTACTGTGACAGCCTCTATGCCTTTGGCCGGGTCGCGGCCCTCGCGGCACGTACTTCGTTGAACTGGTTCGTGGAGTCGGAGGCGGAGAAGAATTACCGGGCACTCGGCGTGCCATTCCTTCGCGCCCCGTATGCCCTCAATCCGGCTGCGCTGCCCGATGCGTCCTGCAGCACACCCGAACACGCCCTGCTCTTTGTCGGCACGGCCAGCCGTCGTCGAATCCAGGCCGCCGCCCTTATCCGGCTCACCGGGGCGGACCTTCAAGTGCGCGGATGGGGATGGGCGGAGGCCCTCGAACGCCAGCCTACTCGCCCTGATGCTCCATCGACTCTGGTCAAACGTGGCGCCAAGACAGCAGTGCGAGCGCTCCTCGGTTCGCGGAGCGGCGGCTACCTCGAGGACGGGGCAATGGTGGGGGAACTGCGCCGGTCGGCGGTTGTGCTCGGGCTCAACGAGGGCGGCACCGGTCCGGACGCCCGCAGCTACCTTAAGCTCCGCGATCTCGAGTTTCCCGGGATGGGCTGCTGCTGCCTGACCCAACATCACGCGGATCTCGCCGGTCTGTTTGAGCTCGGCCGGGAGATCATGACCTTTCGCTCGGTGTGGGAAGCGGGCCGTCTCGCCAAAGACCTTGCCCGGCACCCTGCCGAGTGTCGTGAGATCGGGCGCCGCGCCCGGGCGCGCGTGCTGGGCGAGCATACCTGGTCGGCGCGGTTGCCGTTGCTCGAGGCGCGCCTATGAACCTGCCGCTCCGTTGGAACACACGATGAAAATCCTGATGGTATCCCCGCAGTTCCCGTCCCCTGCCATGCCCATGCGGGGCCTGTCCTCCAATGAGCAGTTTCGTCTGCTGCGCGAAGCAGGTCACGAGGTTCGCGCGGTGGTTCCCGTGCCGTGGGCGCCCCCCGGAATTCCTCGGCCGCTATGGCGCTGGCGCCGTTCCCTTCCGGAGGTCGAGACGGATCACGGCGTCGAGATCGCGCATCCGCGGTATCTTTCACTGGGACGCGGCGCGCGCCTGTCGCCGGCCGTCGCGCTGCAGCGGCACCTCTTCGGGAGGGCGCTGCATCCCTTCGTCGCCTCATTCGCGGCCAGCGGCGGTCAGATCATCCATGCCCAGTCCAGCGGACTCCCGGGTTGCCTGGCCGGACGAACCGGCCAGGCGAAGCTGGTCGTCTCCATGCTGGATAACGAGCTGTTCGACGTCGTCCCCGCCTCGCCGGGCTGGCGGCGCGCCATCGTGGACACCTTGCGGCGGGCGGACTGCGTGGTCTATCTCTCGCCGCTCCTGATGCGCCTCGGGATCGAGGCGGCGGGACCGCACCGCGCCTGCGTCATTCCCCTCGCGATCGATGTCTATGACGACCTCCGGCCACCTCGCGCCAAAGCATTCACCGTCTCGACGGCCGCGCGTCTGATCGAACGGAAAAAGGTGCATGTGTTGATTGAGGCCTTCGCCGCTTTCCACCGGGAAGCGCCCGGCGCCCGGCTCGTCGTGATCGGCGACGGCCCCGAGCGCCCGCGCCTGGAGACCCTGGCGACCCGGCTAGGGGTCGGTGCGTCCGTCGAATTCGCTGGCTCCCTCTCCCACCGCGCCGTCGTCACCCGGATTGGCGAATCCCACGTGTTCGTGCTCCCCAGCGTCCGCGAGTCGCTGGGGACCGTCTACTTCGAGGCCATGTCGCAAGGCGTCCCAGTTGTGGCCACCCGCGGGGAGGGAATCGCCGATTTTATCAGGGATGAACAAGATGGTTTCCTCGTCCGCCCCGACGACGCCACGGCGCTGGTCCACATCATGCGCGCGCTGCATGCGTCGCCGGACCTTTGGCGCCGCACCTCGGCGGCTTCCCGGGATTGTTTCGAGTGGAGCAAGGTCCGCTGGACGGACTCGGTCTCCGCCCACCTGGCGTTGTTCGAGCAGCTGATCCGGCGTAAGGATTAAACCGGAAGACCCGATGGCCCCATCGCGCTTTCCCGTCTTGGACACGGTCCGTGGTCTGGCCTTTCTGATGGTGGTGTTCGCCCACTTGGGCCAGGCCCGCGGATTGGCCACCACGGGCTTAAGTCAGTTCGGTGTTTGGATCTTTTTTGTGCTCTCTGCTTTTCTCTTGAGCCGTCCGTTCTTTGAGGAACCGGCGCGCGTGCGGAACCCAACCGAGATCAAGGCTTACTTGTGGCGCCGCACCTTGCGCATTTTCCCGCCGCTGGCTCTTTCCCTCGCGGCCTTTGGGCTGGTTTTCCCCAGCTTCACTTGGAAGGCATGCGGGGAGATTTTTCTTTGTGCGCGGGTTTACGGCATCTTCTGGACCGTATTCATCGAGACGCGTTATTACCTGCTGCTGCCGCTGGTGGTCGCTGCGATTCTTGCGCTAAAATCGAAACCCAAGGGGCTCTTCGCGGTGTTGGCCGCCGGGATTGCGCTGCACGTGTACGACTGCCCGTACTGGCTGCCGCCCCACCACTGGTGGGCGATATCGTCCGCGGCCGGCCCGGCTTCAACTTGGACCAGTCGGGAGCACTTGTTTTTCCAATATCTCCCGATCTTGGTCAGCGGCACGCTGCTGGCGGCCGCCCATTGCGCCATGGCTGTATCCCATGCCGGGATCGAACGGATGCGGAAATGGGCGCCCATCGGATTCGTTGTGGCCCTGTCGGGGTTCGCGGCCTTTTCCGCGGCGGAGCTTGGCCTGCTGCCTTCGCAATCCGGTACTCGCTATCCGCATGAAGTCCTCTGGTTGCCGCTGCTTCCGCTGCCCCTGGCCTTGGTCTTTTGCGCGGCCAGCCTGACGGGCGGTCTTGCCCGGTTTTTCGCCCATCCTGTTCTCCGGTACTTCGGCATGATTTCCTACTCGGGATATTTGTTTCACGAGATTTTCGTCAAGCAGTTCAATCCCCTGATCCAGGGTACTGTCCTCTACGTGTGCGCCGTGTTGTCCGCGACCCTCGCGGTCGCGACGGCGAGCCATTATCTCATCGAGCGTCCCTGCATGAGATTTTCCCGCCGCCCGTGAAGCCTCCGCATCGTCCTTTCTCCGCGTGAACGCGCCCAAGCTCCCGAACTTCATCCTGGCCGGTGCGGGCGAATCGGGGACGACCTCCCTTTACCGCTACCTGCAACAGCATCCGCAGGTTTATCTGAGTCCGGTCAAGGAGCCGAACTTCTTTGCAGCCGCCGACATCGTTTCCGTGCCGGGCTTCCAGCCCCTGGCCGAAGGCCAGCTCGCGTCCCTGCTGGGCGATCCCGAGCGGCGGGACGTCCTGCTGAATCAGATCTCGATTACCCGGTGGGAGGACTACCTGAGCCTTTTTCAGGAAGTCCGGGATCAAGTCGCCATTGGCGAGGCCAGCGTGATGTACCTCTGGTTTCCCAGCGCCGCACCCGCCATCCAGCGCACCCTGCCCGCCGCCAAGCTCGTCTTCCTCCTGCGCGACCCCGCCGAACGGTTGCACACGCTCTATCGGCGGACCCTGCGCACGGGCCACCCGACCCCGTTCCGTGACTGGATCCTGCCGGCCATGCAGGCAAAACCCGCTTGCCGGCAGGAGATGCAACGCCACCCGATCCCACTCGACTGCGGGCTCTACGCCACCCAGCTCCAGCCGTTTCTTGAGCTGTTTCCGCGCGAGCAGATCCGCATCTATTTGTACGAGGATTACCGGGCCGATGCGCGGGCGATCCTCCGCGACATCTTCGGATTTCTGGACGTGAACGCCGATCATCCGATTGACCTGTCCCGCCGGTACAACGAAACCATGGCGCCGCGTTTTCCGGTGCTCCATCGGCTGCGTCAACGGATGCTTGGCCAAACGCCCCTGACCGCGTGGCTGCCCGCACCCCTGCGCCGGACCCTCCGGGGAATCTACAACCGCGGCAAGGGGCACTACGCGCTCGCACCCGATGACCGGCGGTTGGTGATCGACTATTATCGCGACGAGATCCTGCGCACCCAGGAACTCATCGGCCGCGACCTCTCCGCGTGGCTGCGGTAATCTCACGCCACCTCGTGAACGGCCGCCCGCTCGCCAACTGAGGGTAGGAAGCGGCCGGAACTGCCTTCGCACGACCGTTCGTGCGTCCCAATCGTCCGTTCGCCTGTAACTTTGTGGCGGCGGACGTGTTTTCAGGGAGACTGCTCAAGCCAACAAAGCCGAACCCACCCCGGTTCCCTGAATTCCCCTCCCATGAAAACAACCCGCATTCTCGTCAGCGCCGTCGTCGCCAGCCTGTCGCTCGCGACCCTGGGCTTCGCCGCCCCCGCCACCACCCATACCAGTGAGTCCCCCTTGGTCTCGCAGTATCGCGATCACTACAAAGTGCTGCGCACGGACGTCCCGCTGCCCATCAAGGTCGTCGCCCCCGTGGGACTCCCGGAAAACTATATCCCCACGACCTTCAACGTCACGATGTTGATCGATCGCGAGGGCCGGCCGCAACGCATCGAGATCGAACCCAAGGCCAATGCCGAGGTTTCGAAGCTCCTGGTGACCGCCCTGTCCCAGTGGCGTTTCTCGCCGGCCTTGAAGGACGGCGTGCCGGTTGAAAAACTGGTGATCCTGCCCCTCCGGGTCTCCTGAACCGCTCACGTCCGGCGGGCGCGCGCCGGCGGGGTGCGGCTCACCGCACCCGCCGCTCGTGCCGCTCGGCGGCCTCGCGCGTGTATCGCGTCCAAGGCACGGCCCGCAGCCGTTCGTCGGGGATGGTCTTCCCGGTTTCCTCGCAAACCCCGTAGGCGCCGCGGCGCAGGCGGTCGAGCGCGGCGTCCACCTCGGCCAGGGCGCCCTCCTCGGCACACAGCTCGGCATAGATGATGTCGCGCTCCGCCTCGTCGCCCACCGTCTCCGCCCAGTCCACGTCATGTTCCAACGGGGTTTCCGCCGCAGCGTGCCGGTGCTCGTCGTGTTCGCGGATGAGCCGCCGCCGCAGCGCCTGCAACGTCCGGGAATGCCAGAGCCATTGCCGGGCGGATTTTTCCTCTCCGCGGGTGCGGGGTGAGGCCGGGGATTTCATGGGTGCACTCTAGTCGATTTTTCCCGCCCGACTCTGCATAACTTGCGCGAAAGGGTTCATTTTTTGCGGGCACCGCCCGCCCGGGCCTCACTGCGCAAACTCGAGCACGGGTGCGCCGACCCGGCGGCAGATCGCGCACAGGGAATCGACCTCGCGCTGCGCGAGCAGCACCCACGCCTGGTCCAGCGTGGTTCTCCCGGCGCCGCCCAAGTCCGGCAGGACGGCATCCAACGCCGCCCCGCCCGTCACAAAATAGTCCAGCAGCGGATTGAGGCCGCAGCGGCATTGCTCGTGCAGCCGGGACAGCTGCGCCGGCCGCCAATCCACCCAGCCTTTCGCCGACTGGCTGCGCAGCAGTGAATCCAGCTGCTCCAGGGTGTCGTCCATCCGGTAAAGGAGCACATCGGGGGTCGCGAGCGCGGTGCTGGGCGGCGCCAGGTGCAAGCGCCCGTTCCAGTCGGTCTTCAGCTGGAGCCGGTGGGTCCTCACTAAGTCCGCAATCCAACTGTCCATGGCCTAAAGTGCGCCTATTCTTCGAATCGTGCTACGCGTTGGTTGTCAGTGTCGGCGCATCTATTGCCTTGCCCGGTCGGGCACGCACAATGACAAGAAGTGCGCAACCCTCGCCAACCAACGCGCAGCCTCCCCGCGGAGCCGTCGCTACTATCCTGTCCACCCCAATGGCCATCGAGGCACACCTCTTGCGACCCAGCCTGGCCCCCTTTCCGGCCACCACCGAACCCAGCGAGGCCGAGATTCAAAAGCTGGCCTATCACCTCTGGCTCGAGGGCGGCTGCCGGCAGGGGGTCGAGCTCGAGAACTGGCTCGCGGCCAAGGAACTCCTGCGCCACCGGCACGGCCACGTCCACGGGCATGCCGTGCGCGGCTCGCACCCGGGCTACGCTGCAACCCGTCAGACTGCGGCCGGATGGTAAACGCCTCGTCCATGCCGGTCATCCCGCTCACGATCACGGTCAGCCTTTGCCTGGTCCTGACCTTCCTCGTCTTTTTTCTCCGCGAGTATTCCCGCCGTTTCGGCAACGCCGAGCGCGAGTCCCTGCTCCCGCTGGCCGAGGAAACCCCGCGGGTCGCCGGCCCGGCCGCGGTGCCGCCCGCCCAGCCCCAGTCTCCGACGGTTTGAATTGCCCTGTTTAACCCCTCCCGATGAGTTCTCCCATCATGCCCGGCCAAAAGACCACCATTGAATACAACGATCGCATCGTCCGCATGTTCCTGCTGGCCACCGTCATCTGGGGCGCGGTCGGCATGCTCGTCGGCGTCATCGTCGCTGCCCAGCTGAACTTCTGGCAGCTGAACTTCAGCCAGGCCTTCCTGACCTTCGGCCGCCTGCGGCCGCTGCACACCAACGCCGTCATCTTCGCCTTCGTCGGCAACATGATGTTCGCCGGCGTCTACTACTCGACCCAGCGGCTGGTGAAGGCGCGGCTCGCCAGCGACTTCCTCTCCAACCTGCACTTCTGGGGCTGGCAGCTCATCATCGTTGCCGCCGCCATCACCCTCCCGCTCGGCCTCACCCGCGGCAAGGAGTACGCGGAGCTCATCTGGCCCATCAATATCGCCGTCGTGCTGATCTGGGTCGTCTTCGCGGTCAATTTCTTCTGGACGCTGGCGCGCCGCCGGGAGCCCGCGCTGTATGTCGCCCTCTGGTTCTACATCGCGACCATCGTCACCGTGGCGATGCTCTACATCGTCAACCACCTCTCGATCCCGACCAGCCTGCTGCACAGCTACCCGGTGTTCAGCGGCGTGCAGGATGCGCTGGTGCAATGGTGGTACGGCCACAACGCCGTGGCGTTCTTCCTGACCACGCCGATCCTCGGCATCATGTACTACTTTCTGCCGAAGGCGGCGGAACGCCCCGTGTACAGCTACCGCCTGTCGGTCGTGCACTTCTGGTCCCTCGTGTTTGTCTACATCTGGGCCGGCCCGCACCATCTGCTCAACACCGCGCTCCCCGGCTGGCTGCAGAACCTCGGGATGACCTTCTCGCTCATGCTCTGGGCCCCGTCGTGGGGCGGCATGCTCAACGGCCTGCTCACCCTCCGCGGCGCGTGGCACAAGCTGCGCACCGACCCCGTCCTGAAGTTCTTCGCCGCCGCCGTCACGTTCTACGGCATGTCCACGTTCGAGGGACCGCTCCTTGCCATCAAGTCCGTCAACGCCCTCGCCCACTACACCGACTGGATCATCGGCCACGTCCACGCCGGCACGCTCGGCTGGAACGGCTTCATGGCCGCCGGCATGATCTACTGGCTGCTCCCGCGCCTCTGGAACAAGCCCCTGCACTCCACCGGCCTCGCCAACCTGCACTTCTGGATCGGGACCGTCGGCATCCTCCTCTACGTCGCGGCCATGTGGACCAGCGGCATCACCCAGGGCCTGATGCTCAGCGCGACCACCGAGCACGGCACCGTCCTCGTCTACCCCAACTTCCTCGATACGCTGATCACCATCCGGCCCATGCTGCTGATGCGGCTCATCGGCGGCGGGCTCTACCTCACGGGCTGGATTCTCCTCGTCTACAATGTCGTCCGCACCCTCCGCGGCGCGCTGCCGGTCAACGGTACGATCGAGGTCTATGACGAGGCCCCCGCCCCCGACTCCCGGCTCGGCCTCGGCGCCATGTTCGCCGGCGCCCCCACCGTCTTTTCATTGCTGGCCGTCGGCTTTGGCACGATGTGGATGCTCGGCACCGACCTCGTGAGTACCCTCGGGCTCGCCGGCGCGGTCGCGTGCCTGATCGCCGGCTATGCGCTCATTCCGTCCCGCGGGCGCAAGTGGGCCGGCTGGTACGAGAAGCTGCTGCTCAACGCCCTGCCGTTCACCCTGCTCACCTTCTTCGCCGTCGTCGCCGGCGGGCTGATCCAGATCATCCCGACCGTGCTCGTACAGCGCGCCCAGAACGTCGAGGACCGCATCCAGGTGCCCTACACGCCGCTGGAACTGGCGGGCCGCGACCTCTACATCCGCGAGGGCTGCTACCTCTGCCACTCGCAGATGATCCGCACGCTCGTGCCCGATGTGCTGCGCTACGGCGACTATTCGCGCCTCGGCGAGTCAATCTACGACCATCCCTTCCAGTGGGGCTCGAAGCGCAGCGGTCCCGACCTCGCCCGCGAGGGCGGCAAGTACCCGAACATCTGGCACCTGCGCCACATGGAAGACCCGCGCTCCATTTCGGCCGGATCGATCATGCCCAACTACCCGTGGCTGCTGGCCCACCCGCTCGACGCGTCCACCCTGCCCGCGAAGATCAAGGTCCAGCGCCTGCTCGGCGTGCCGTACGGGCCGCTCAGCGCCCAGCAGATCTTCGACCAGGTTGATGAGCAGGCCAAGGGCATCGCCCGGGACCTCCGCGCCGCCGGCGGCTATGTCGCCCAGGACAGGGAGATCATCGCCCTGATCGCCTACCTCCAGAAACTCGGCAAGTCCGTGCCCGTCCCGCCCAAGGCCGCCGCCCTTCCCTGATTCCTCCCATGTTCAAACGCCTCATCCTCGAAGACTCGTCCACCGTCTACGTCCTCGTGTCCTTTGTGACGGCCGCGACAATTTTCCTCGCGATCACCTGGCGCGCCCTGCGCATGCCCCGCGCCGAGGTCGAACGATTCGCCCAGCTTCCCTTCACCCCCGACTCCACCGAAGGCCGTCATGACTCCCATGCGTGAATCCAACCCACCACCCGAGACGGACAAACTCCGGCCGCACTCGTTTGACGGCATCCAGGAGTACGACAAGCGGCTGCCCAACTGGTGGCTGGTGACGCTCTACGCCACCATCATCTTCTGGGTCGGCTATTGGTTTTATTACGAACGGGCGCACCTCGGGCCGTCCAACACGGCCGCGGTCGAGCAGCAGCTCGCGGTCATCGAGGCCGCCCGGCTCGCCGCCGCGCCCTCGCTCGACGACGCGAGCCTCTGGAAGATGAGCCGCAACCCGGTCTTCGTCGACGCCGGCCGCGCCACCTTCGAGACCATCTGCGCCAGCTGCCATACCAAGGAGCTCACCGGCGCGATCGGGCCCAACCTCGTGGACCGCCTCTGGATCCACGGCGGCCGCCCAATGGAAATCTACGCCACCGTCACGAACGGCGTGCTCGTGAAGGGCATGCCGTCCTGGGGACCCGTGCTCGGACCCAAAAAGGTCTCCGAGGCGGTCGCCTATATTCTAAGCCATCACCACGAGGGGGAACCCATCGAGGTCCAGGCCGCCTGGGTGCCGCCGCCGCCGAAATGAAGCATGGCCGCACCTCTCCCCACTCGCGATTCCGTCACGACCATTCGTGAGGACGGATCCCGGCCCTTCCTTTTCCCGGCCGACACCCACGGTCGCTTCACGCTCGCCCGCCGCGTTTCCGCCGTCCTGCTGATCGGCTTCTACCTGTCGCTGCCGTGGATCCAGGTTGGCGGCTACCCGGCGGTGTTTCTCGACCTCGCCGAGCGCCGCTTCCACCTGTTCGGGCTCACCCTCGCCGCGCAGGACATGTGGCTGCTGTTCTTCGTCATCACCGGCCTCGGTTTCTCGCTGTTCTTCGTGACGGCGCTGTTCGGGCGCATCTGGTGCGGCTGGGCCTGCCCGCACACCGTGTTCCTCGACCAGGTCTACCGGCGGATCGAGCGTCTGATTGACGGCGACGCGGTGGCGCGCCGGGCGCTCGACGCCGCGCCGTTCACGCCGCTGAAGCTCCTCCGGCGCACGGTGAAGCACGCGCTCTACCTGCTGGTCTCCGCCGCGATCGCCCACCTCTTCCTGGCCTACTTCGTCTCGCTGCCCGAGGTCTGGAAGATGATCCGCTCCGCACCCGCCGAGAACTGGAGCACCTTCGGCTTCATGGCGGTCTACACCGGCGGGCTGTATTTCAACTTCGGCTGGTTCCGCGAGCAGCTGTGCATCGTCATCTGCCCCTACGGCCGGATGCAGTCGGCGCTGATTGACGACAATTCCCTGGTCATCGGCTACGACACGGCCCGCGGCGAGCCCCGCGGCAAGGCCGGCACGGAAGGGGCCGGCGACTGCGTCGCCTGCCACCGCTGCGTGCACGTCTGCCCCACGGGCATCGACATCCGCCAGGGCCTGCAGATGGAATGCGTCGGCTGCACCGCCTGCATCGACGCCTGCGACGACGTGATGGACCGCCTGCACCGTCCCCGCGGCCTGATCCGCTACGACGCGCAGACCGGCTTTTCCGGCCGCCCCATCCGCTGGCTGCGGCCGCGCACCGTGTTGTACGGCCTGCTGTTGCTCGCCGGCGCCAGCGTCGCCACCTGGGCGCTCTCCACGGTCCGGCCGGCCAACCTGGGCGTCACGCGCATCATCGGCACCCCCTACATCGTGACCGCGGATTTCGTGCGCAACCAGTTCCTCGTGCGCCTCGTGAACAAGCAGAACCAGCCCGTGGATTTTCTGCTCCGCCTGGAGCACGCCCCCGCGGGCCTGCTCCAGACAGGCCTGCGTGAGGCGATCTCGGTGCCAGCACTCGGCGAGGTCGTCCAGCCGCTCGTCCTGCAACAGCCGCGCGGCCAGTACCACGGCCCGTTCGCCCTCACCGTCCGCATCGCGGACGCCGCGGACCGTTTCCACCTGAGCCGGCAGATCGAATTCCTCGGGCCGGACGTCCGGCTCCTGCACGAGGAAGAGGAGGAGCGACGTGAACACCACGCCCCCGGTCACTGAGCCGGAGCCCCCGGCGGGCCGGAGCCGCCTCTGGCTGTTTTTTGTCGCCGTCATTGCCCTGCAGCTGGCCGCGTGGACGGTCTGGTTCATCATTGCGGCGCGGCATCCGGTCGCCGAGGTTCCGGTCGTGACCGCGCCCCGCCGCTGACATGGAACTTGCCGCCGTCAATTCCCCCGCCACCGCCTTCGTCGCCGGCCTGATCACCAGCCTGCACTGCGCCGGGATGTGCGGGCCGCTGGCCTGCGCGCTCATGCCGGTGCGCGGCGACGCCGCCGACCCGAACGCCGTGAGCACGGCCTATCACCTGTCCCGGCTCGCGGGTTATTCGCTCCTGGGGGCGCTGGCCGGCGGCCTGGGCCGGATGCCGCTCACCTGGGTGACGGGTTCCGCCCTGCGCTGGCTGCCGTGGACCCTCGTGTTCTTCTTTGTCGCGATGGCGTTCCGGTGGGACCGGTTTCTGCCCAAGCCGGCGGCTCTCGGCGGCTGGGCCCTGCGGCTCAGCGCCTGGGTCCGCCGCCGCTCGCGCGTGCAGGCCGCGGCCGCGCTGGGCCTCGCCACCCCGCTGCTGCCCTGCGGCCCGCTGTACTTCATCCTCGCCCTCGCCCTGTTCTCCGGCTCGGCGCTGCGCGGTGTGGAATTCATGCTGGCGTTCGGCCTCGGCACCGTGCCCCTGCTGTGGTTCGCCCAGTCGCAATCCGCCTGGATCCGCTCCGCGCTTTCCCCGCTCTGGCTGGGCCGCGTGCGGCTCGCGCTGGCCCTCACCGTCGCGCTGGTCATCAGCTGGCGGCTGCGGGCCACCCTGGGACTCCCCGGGCCCGATCCCGCGTCGCTCATCTGCCACTGACATGGGCACCCCCGTCTCCCCCGCGCCCGAGCCGTCGCCCCGCGCCTGGACCGCCTGCCGGCATTGTGGGAGTCCGCTGGCGGAGGGACGCCTGCGGGAGTCGGGTTTTTGCTGCGCCGGCTGCGCCTACGTTTTCCGCCTGGTGCACGAGCACGGGCTCGACGGCTTCTACCGGATCAAGGACGAGATCATCGCCCCCGCCGATGCGGCGGTCTTCCAGCCGCGCGATTTTGCCTGGCTCGAGGCCGCGCAACGGGAAGCCGAGGCGGCGGCCGCCGGGCGGCCGCCCGAGCTCACCCTCGACGTCCAGGGCATTTCCTGCGCGGGCTGCGTCTGGCTGATCGAACGCGTCTTCCTGCAGCAGCCGGGGGCGCGCGACATCGAGGCCAGCGCCCAGCTGGGCCAGATGCGGGTGCGGTGGATCACCGGCCAGTTCTCCGCCGCGGAATTCGCCCGCCGGCTGCAGGCCTTCGGTTACGTCGCGGGCCCGGCCGGCGAAACCGTCGCCGAGCCCGAGTCCCGCGGGCTGGTGCGGCGCATCGGGCTCTGCGCGGCCTTCGCGATGAACGCCATGCTGTTCACCCTGCCGGTGTTCTTCGGGATGGAGCCGTCGTTCGCCTACGCGCGGCTGTTCGGGATCCTTTCCCTGCTGTTCGGCACGCTCAGCGTGCTCGTCGGCGGCACGTATTTTTTCAACCGCGCCGCCCGCGCCATCCGCGCCGGACTGCTGCACATCGACCTGCCCATCGCCCTCGGCATCGCCGGCGCCTACCTGGGCTCGCTGTATGGCTGGTTCACCGGGCAGGTGGACTACATCTACTTCGACTTCGTCTGCACCTTCATCCTGCTGATGCTCACCGGCCGCTGGGCGCAGGTCGTGGCCGTCGAGCGCAACCAGCGCCGCCTGCTCAGCCAGCAGCCCAAGCCCCCGCAGGTCCGCCTCGCCGCCGGCGGAGCCGTGCCGCCGGAAAAGCTGGTCGCGCACCAGGGGTATTTCTCGGCCTCGGGCCACACGGTGCCGGTCGACTCCCGGCTCGAGACCGTCGAGGCCGCGTTCTCCCTCGCCTCCATCAACGGCGAGGCCGAGCCCCGGACCTTCCGGGCCGGGCAGCGTGTGCCGGCCGGCGCCGTCAACGTCGGCCGCACGGCGATCCCTCTCACCGCCCTGCAATCCTGGGCCGAATCCCTGCTCGCCCAGCTCCTCGCCCCCGCCGAGCGCGCGGGCCCGCGGGCGCTCTTTCTGGAAAAAATCGTGCGCGGCTATCTCATCGGCATCCTCGCCGTGGCCGCGCTCGCCGGTCTCGGCTGGTGGCTGGGCACCCATGACGCGCTGCGCACCGGGTCCGTCGTCACCGCCATCCTCGTGGTCTCGTGCCCGTGCGCCATCGGCCTCGCCTTTCCGCTGGCGGATGAGATGGCCACCGTCGCGCTGCGGCGCCGCGGCGTGTTCGTGCGCGCCGGCGACCTGTGGGCGCGGCTCGCGGGCGTCCGGCAGCTGGTCTTCGACAAGACCGGCACGCTCACGCTCGAGATGCCCGTGCTGGAAAACCCCGGGGCGCTGCGGCAGCTGGACCCCGACGCCCGCGCCGCGCTGCTGGCCCTGGTGCGCGACAATCCCCACCCCGTCAGCCAGAGCCTGCTCGAAAACCTGCTCGGCGGCGGGCCCGGCGAGGCGCTCGCCGGCGAGGTGGTCGAAACCATCGGCCAGGGCGTCGCCCTGGACGCCGCCGGCTCGCACTGGCGCCTGGGCCGCCCGGCCTGGGCCGGCGCCGCGGGTGACGCGGACCGGCCGGCGCTGCCGGGCGCGGGCCCGGCGGAAGCCACGCACTTCACGCGCAACGGGGCGGCGGTGGCGCAGTTTCGTTTTGTCGACACCGCCCGGCCCGATGCGCGGGCCGAACTGGCGGCGCTCGGCCGGCTCGGCTATGCCACCTACATCCTGAGCGGCGACCACCACGCGAAGGTCGGGGCGCTCGCCGCCGAGCTGGGGCTGCCGCCGGCCCACGCCCTGGGCGAACTCACCCCGCAGGCGAAGGCGGACTGGCTCGCCCGCCACGGCGCCGGCGAGACGCTGATGCTGGGCGACGGGGTCAACGACAGCCTCGCCTTCGACGAGGCGCGCTGCCGCGGCACGCCGGTGATCCACCGCGGGCACCTCGGGCAAAAGTCGGATTTCTACTACCTCGGCCGGGGTATCGGCGGCCTGCGGGCGCTCTTTGCCATCAACGCGGTGCGCCGCCGCAGCCAGCGGACCATCCTCGTCTTCTCGGTCGCGTACAACCTGCTCGCCGTCGGGCTCGCGGTGGCGGGGCGGATGAACCCGCTCGTTGCCGCCATCCTGATGCCCCTGAACTCGCTCCTGACGCTGATGCTCGTGACCGGGGGCATGCGGGCGGCGTTCGCGCCCGACCGGGCCGGTGCGGCCGCTAGCTCTGGCGCGGCAGCTTCGCCCGCCAGACCGTCGGGGCCTGGCCGGTGATCCGCCGGAACACGCGGTTGAACTGCGAGAGCGACTGGAAGCCGGTCTCGTAGGCGACCTCGCTGATGCGCTTGTGCGGGTTGAGCAGGAGATTCTTCACCTTCTCGATGCGCGTGCGGGCCAGATAGTCGGTGAAGGTCAGCCCGGTCGCCTGCTTGAACATCTTGCAGAAATAAAACGCGCTCGAGTTGACCGCCGCCGCCACCTGCCGCAGCGAGACCTCCTCGGCCTGGTGCTCCGCGATGTAGACCTTGGCCCGCGACACCATCGGCGACTCCACCTGCTCGGCCGAGATCATCAGCTGGTTGCTGAGCGACGCGAGGTGCTGCGAAAAGACGGTGAGCAGCCGGAGCACGGCCTCATACTGTTTCTTGCCCAGCACGCGGGTCTGGAAATACGCCTCCTCGAGTTTCTTCAGGTCCACCTCGAGGCCAAAGTCGATCAGGGTGCGGGCCAGCCGCGTGAATTCCTTCTTGTTCGGCTGGTGCAGGAGGACCTGGCCGGTCTGGAGGAAGGCGACGGAGTTCTTCCCCACGCGCACCGGCACGGCGGAATCGCAGAGCCCCGCGAAGCATTTCAGGGTCTTCGGCTCAAACTGCGCCTGCTCCTCGATCTTGCGCTGCAGCTGCAGGCAGGCGGCGCAGGAATGGTTGGTGTGCGCCATCAGCGCGCAAAAGGGGTTCTCGTTCGGATCCCCGCCATGCGGTAGATCGAAGGCCTCGACCGCCCGGAGGCTGAAGGGCAACCCCGTCGTCTCGCGGAACGCCCGCTCGTAATCGCGGTAGATTTCCGAGCGCTTGAGCTGCTCGACCAGGGCGCGGCTGCGTTTGGAATTGGATTCGGGCGTGGACACGGCGCCCGCAAAGTTAGGCGCGACCCGGCGGCAGGCAACTGGCAAATCGGCGACGGGCCTGTCCGTGCGCCTTGCAGTTCAATCGTCCCAGTGCCAGCAGACGATTTCCGGGGGATTCCGCGGGACGGCCGGCGGGGGCGCCGCCGGATAGCCGACCACAATCGGCAGCACGGGCGTGTAGTGCGAGGGGATCTTGACCTCCTCCATGACGTCCGGGCGGTTGAACCAGGGCCGCGCAAAACCGATGGGACAGGTGCCCAGCCCCATGCCGTGGGCCGCCAGCATCAGGTTCTGGGCCGCCAGGAAACAGTCCTGCACCGGCGCCAGCCGCCCGGGCTTGGCGCAAATCACGATGAGGACATCCGCATCGTGGAAAATATTGACCGCGGAGGACGCATACCGGTCGATGCGCGGATCCAGGCCGAAGGACGGATCGGACGTCGCCAGCAGGTGCTCCTTCGCGCGCTCGGAATACGCCCGCAGGCGCTCGCGCCCGTGGAAGACGGCAAAGGCCCAGGGCTGCAGGTTCAGCGCGCTCGGGGCCTGGGCCGCGGCGCGGAGCAGCTCCTCCACGACCGCGCCCGTCACCTCCGCGTCCGAAAAATGGCGGGTCGAACGGCGCGAGTAGATCGCCTTGAGCAGTTCCATGGGGTAAGCGGGAAAAGATCGGTGGTCAGTGTCGCGCCCGCGCGAAACTCCCTTCGGTCCGGACAGCGGGCAGGTCCACTGGCACCAGGCTGCGTTTCATCCTGCCCTATCCATACTCCAACCGCCGTCCGGAAACTGCGCAGCGTTTGCGGAGAGCTGGGCACATTTTGCGCGCGCCGGCAGCCGCCGACCCGGCTCCGCCCAACTCATTCCGCCCTAGAAATCCCGCAGAAAACCGCCGGCGGACCAGCCGCCATCCACACTCAGGATCTGCCCGGTGGTGTAGCCCGTCTCCGGCGCGGCAAAAAATAGCACTGCCTGCGCGACTTCCTCCACCTGCCCCGGCCGCCCGGCGGGAATGTGGCTGAGGACGCGTTGCGCCTTTTCCTTCATCGCTGCGTCCTTGTCGCCGTAGAACAGGTTCCTGGTGCCCTCGGTCAGGGTCGAACCCGGCGCCACGCAGTTGACCGCGATGCCCTGCGGCGCGAGCTCGATGGCCATCGTGCGCGTCAGATTCACCACGCCCGCCTTTGCCGCCGTGTAGGCGCATTGCAGCCGGGCCGGGACGATCCCGAGCACCGAGGCGATGTTCACGATGCGGCCCCCGCCCTGCGCGATCATCACGGCCGAAACCGCCCGGCTGACCAAAAACACGCCGCGGAGGTCCACCGCCATGATCCGGTCCCATTCGTCGATCGGAAACTGGTCGATCGTCACCCGGTGGCTCGTGGTGTTGATGCCGGCATTGTTCACCAGGATGTCGATGCGGCCGAGCTGGGCCGAGATCTGGCGGACCCCCGCCTCCACCTCCGGGGCGGACGAGACATCCATGCGCAGCGCCGTGGCGCCCTTCAGGCCGGAGGCGGCCGCGTTCGCGCCGGCCGCGTCGACGTCCGCGATGACCACGCGCGCCCCGTTGTCCGCGAGCAACTTGGCCGTGGCGAAGCCGATGCCCTTCGCCGCACCCGTGACCAGCGCCACCTTGTTGGAGAGATCCGCTTTCATCAGCCCAGGCCACCATCCGGCGGGAACCGCCGTAATTCGCGAGAAAAAAGAAAGTCGCCCGCCCGCGCCGGATGGTAATGCTCGCGCCTGCCGTGGCAAAACCCCTCCGCAAACCGCCGCTCGCCCGCCCGCCTGCCGGGTCCCCACCCTCCGCGCCTGCGTCGCCGGGCCGCGCCGCACTGCTGCGCCTGTACGAGCAGATGGTGCTGCTGCGCCAGTTCGAACTCGCGGCCCAGGCGCGCTACAAGGCCGGCGAGATGCCGGGCTTCATCCACCTCTACATCGGCGAGGAGGCCGTGGCCGCCGGGGTGTGTGCGCACCTCGACGACACGGACTGGATCACCAGCACGCACCGCGGGCACGGCCACGTGCTCGCCAAGGGCATGCCGCCGCGCGCGCTGATGGCCGAGCTCTTCGGCAAGGCCACGGGTTGCTGCGGCGGGCGCGGCGGCAGCATGCATCTCTACGACCCGGCGCACGGCGTGTTCGGGACCAACGGCATCGTCGGCGGCGGCATTCCCCACGCGGTGGGTGCAGCGCTCAGCGCGCGCACCCGCGGCACGCGGGGCATCGCCACGGCGTTCTTTGGCGACGGTGCCGTCAACCACGGCGCGTTCCACGAGAGCCTGAACTTTGCCGGCGCCCAGCGCGCCGGGGTGCTCTTTGTCTGCGAAAACAACCTCTATGCCACGGCGACGCCGCTGGCGCAGGTCACGCGCAATCCCGAGATTGCCTCGCGCGCCGCGGCCTACGGCGTGCCCGGCGTGGCGGTGGACGGCAACGACGTGCTCGCCGTGTGGCAGGTGGCGCGCGCCGCGGTCGCCCGGGCGCGGGCCGGCGAAGGCCCCACCCTGATCGAGGCCAAGACCTACCGCGTGGTCGGCCACCATGAGGGCGACCCGCTGACCGGCGTTTATCGCAGCCAGGCGGAGCTGGATGCGTGGAAACGGCGCGACCCGATCCAGAATTTCCGCGCCCGGCTCACCGGCGAGCTGCAGGCGGCCACCGCCGCGGAACTCGAGGCGATCGACGCGCGCGTGCTGGCCGTCGTCGCGGAGGCAGTGGACTTCGCCCGCCAGTCACCCGAGCCCGACCCCGCGACGGTTTTCTCGCATTGCTGGGCGGAGCCGATCAACCCGCCCCTCCCCGCGGCGCGGCCCAACCCATCCGGGGAAACCTCGGGCTGGCTCGACGCCGTCCGCGACGGCATCGCCGAGGAGATGCGGCGCGACCCGCACCTGCTTTATTTCGGCGAGGGGATCGGCGAGCGCGGCGGAAGTTTTGCGCACACCAAGGGGCTGTGGCAGGAATTCGGCGCCGCCCGGGTGATCGACACCCCGATCTGCGAGCTGGGCTTCACCGGCGCGGCGATCGGGGCCTCCGCCACGGGCTGCCGCGCGGTGGCCGACCTGATGTTCGCGGATTTCCTGTTCGAGACGGGCGGACAGATTCCCCTGCAGGCGGCCAAGCTGCACTACATGAGCAACGGCGCGATGTCCGCGCCGGTCGTGGTGCGCGCGCCGTGCGGCGCGGTCAAGAGCGCCGGCCCGCAGCACAGCGGCACGTATCATTCCCTGTGGTCGCATCTCCCCGGCCTGATCGTCGCCATGCCGTCCAATCCCGCCGACGCCAAGGGACTGATCAAGACCGCGCTGCGCAGTGCCAACCCGGTGCTGTTTCTCGAGCCCAAGGCGCTGTTTTCCTCGAAGGGCGAGGTGCCGGCCGGCGAGCACTTGGTGCCGTTCGGCGTCGCCCGCGTGGCGCGGGCCGGCGAGGATCTCACCATCATCGCCGCCGGCCGGATGGTGTCGCTGGCTTTGGCCGCGGCGGACGATCTGGCGAAGGAAGGCGTGCGCGCCGAGGTGATCGACCTGCGCACGATTGTGCCGCTGGACCATGATGCGATCACTGCCAGCCTCGCCAAGACCGGCCGGCTGCTGGTGGTGGACGAAGGTTACGCGGCGTTCGGTCTCGGGGCGGAAATCAGCGCCGCGATGGGCGAACTCGCCCCTGACCTGCTCCAGGCGCCGGTCGCGCGGCTGCACTTGGAGCCAGTCCCCCACCCGTTCAGCCCGCGGCTGGAGGCCGCCGTGCTGCCCAATGCCGCCGGCATCGTCGCCGCGGCC
>CAIQKV010000067.1 GCA_903872505.1 uncultured Opitutia bacterium | reverse complement strand
TCCCGCGCCGTGTTTGCCGGCGTGAACTTCACGCCCTCCCTGGCGTTTGCCCACGACGTGACCGGCAACACCCCGTTGCCGCTCGGCAACTTCGTCCATGGCCGCAAGAGCCTCACGCTCGCCGCCGAGTTCACCTTCCAGAATGCCTGGGCGCTCGAGCTCCGCTACGTCAATTACTTCGGAGCCAGCCGCTACAATCTCCTCGGTGACCGCGACTTCGTCTCCACCACGCTGAAATACTCCTTCTAACCCCAGCCGGAAACGCCCCCTCCATGAAACGCATCATCCTTTCAACCCTCCTCACCCTCACCGCGGCCGGCTTGCAGGCCGCCATCAGTACGGACCAAGCGGCCCGCCTCGGCAACGATCTCACGCCCCTGGGCGGCGAGAAGGCCGGCAATGCCGATGGCTCCATCCCCGCGTGGACCGGCGGCATCACCACGCCCCCCGCCGGCTACAAGGTGGGCGACCACCATCCCGACCCGTATGCCGACGACAAGCCGCTCTACACCATCACCGCGGACAACCTGGCCCAATACCAGGACAAGCTCACCGCCGGGCACATCGCCGTGCTCAAGGCCTATCCCGATTACCACCTGACGGTCTATCCTTCGCACCGCAGCGCCTCGAATCCCCAGCGGATCTACGACGCGACGAAGGCCATCGCCACCACGGCCAAGCTCACGGATACCGGCAACGGCATCACCGGCGCGACCATCGGCATTCCGTTCCCGATTCCGGAGAACGGGCTCCAGGTCATCTGGAATCACCTCACGCGCTACCGCGGCATCGCCGCCGACCGCCACATCGGCCAGGCCGCGCCCCTGCGGAATGGCAGCTACAACATGGTCGAGTTCGAGGACGACTTTTTCTTCAACTACTGCCGGGAGGGCATGACCGAGGCCAACCTCAACAACACCCTGACCTACTTCAAGCAGGCCGTGGTCGCGCCGGCCCGCCTCGCCGGCACCATCCTCGTCGTGCATGAGACCATGGACCAGGTCAGGGAGCCGCGCCGGGCCTGGGTCTACAACCCCGGCCGCCGCCGCGTCACCCGCGCCCCGAACGTCGCCTACGACAACCCCGGCACCGCCGCCGACGGCCAGCGTACCAGCGACCAGTTCGACATGTTCAATGGCGCCCCCGACCGGTACGAGTGGAAGCTCGTCGGCAAGAAGGAGATGATCGTCCCCTACAATTCCTACAAGCTGCACAGCGACAAGGTGAAGTACGCCGACATCCTCAAGCCGCTGCACATCAACCAGAATCTCGCCCGCTATGAAATGCACCGGGTCTGGGTGGTCGACGCCACCCTCAAGCCGGGCACCTCGCACCTCTATCCCCGCCGCACCTTCTACGTCGACGAGGACAGCTGGCAGATCCTCGCTGCCGACCAGTACGATTCGCGCGGCGCCCTCTGGCGCGCGTCCGAGGCGCATTGCATCAACTACTACGATGCGCAGGTTTTCTGGAGCACGCTCGAGGTGCACACCGACCTCCAAAACGGCCGCTATCTGGCCATCGGGCTCGATAATGAGGGCTCGATGTACAACTTCGGCCTCACGCGTTCCCCGGCCGACTACAACCCGGATTCGCTCCGCCGCGAGGGCGTGCGCTGACGCGCTGCCAGTGCGCAACAGGAGGGCGGGCCGATGCCCGCCTTCTTTTTGTCCATGAACCTGTCCGCCCTAGCCCGCTCGATCGTGATGGCGGCTGCGACGGCGCTGTCCCTCCGCGCGTCCCCCCCCGTCCAGCCGAGCATGCTGCTGCTCGACGGCGGGTACGCCGGCGCGGACCTCGTGGTTGTGGGTGAGCGCGGCGTCATCCTGCGCTCCACGGACCAAGGCCAGACCTGGCAGGGCGCGGCGCTCCCGCCCGCACCCACCCTCACCGGCGTGAGCTTTGCGCGGGGGACGGCACGCGGCTGGGCGGTGGGTCACGATGCGTTGATTCTCGGCACCACCGATGCCGGCCGCACCTGGCATCAGCAGTGGCAGGGCAAAAACCTGGAGGACTCGTTCCTCGATGTGCTGGCGCTCGACGCCCAGCATGTCATCGCCGTCGGGGCCTACGGCCTGTTCGTCACGACGGCCGACGGGGGCCGGACCTGGGAGCGACGCAAGATCCTCGATGAGGATTACCACCTAAACCAGGTGGCCTGCGGGCCCGGCGGCACGCTCTATATCGCGGGCGAACACGGCACCCTCCTGCGCTCGGCCGACCAGGGTGCCACCTGGCAGCGGATCGACTCGCCCTACGACGGCTCGTTCTACGGCATCCTCCCCCTCGATGCCCGCACCATTGTCGCCTACGGCCTGCGCGGCCGGATCTACCGGTCGGTCGATGACGGCGCGAACTGGACCCCCGTGGCGAACGACCAGCGCGTGCTGATCGCGACCGCCCTGCGGCTCCGGAGCGGCACCATCGTCTTCACCGGCCAGTCGCGCGGCTGGTTCGTCAGCCGTGACGCCGCCCTGACCATCACCCCTTGGACCAGTCCGCCCACCCCCGCCGTTGCTCAGCTGATCGAACTGCCCGGCGGCTCCCTCCTCACCCTCGGCGAAGCGGGGGCGGCCATCCTCGCAGCGCCCTGAACCAGCCATGCTCGCCCGCATCGCCACGCTGATCTTCCGCCACCGGCTGCCGCTGGTCTGCATCTTTGGCGCGCTCACCGTGGTCATGGCCGGCTTTGCGAGCCGGCTGCATGTCGACGCCAGCTTCAACAAGTCCCTGCCGCTGGACCATGAGTACATTCGCACCTTCACCAAGTACCAGACCGAGTTCGGCGGCGCCAACCGCGTGCTCGTCGCCCTCATGGCGAAGAACGGCAACATCTTCACGCCGGAGTATTTCGCCCAGCTCCGGAAGGTGACCGACGAGGTGACCTTTCTCCCGGCGGTCGACCGGGCGCAGGTCCAGTCGCTCTTCACGCCCAATGTCCGCTACATCGAGGTGATCGAGGATGGGTTCGCCGGGGGCAACGTCATCCCCGCCGACTTCACGCCCACGCCCGCCAACTTCGCCCGGGTCCGGGAGAACATCATCAAGTCCGGCAAGCTCGGCCAGCTGGTCGCCAATGATTTCAGCGGCGCCCTCGTCAGCGCCCAGCTGCTGGAGATCGACGCCCGCACCGGCCGGACGGTGGATTACGCCCGCGTCGCGGCCGGACTCGACGCCATCCGCCGGCGCGTCGAGCGGGAAAGCGGCGGCACCATCACAGTCCACACCATCGGTTTTGCCAAGGTGATCGGCGACATCGGCGACGGCGCGCGCGGCGTGCTGCTCCTGTTCGGCGTGTCGATCGTGATCACCGGCCTCCTCGTCTGGAACTATGCCGGCCGCTGGAAACTCGCCGCCGCGCCGGTGGTCTGCTCGCTCGTGGCCGTCGTCTGGCAGCTTGGCGCGCTGACGGCGCTCGGCTACGGCGTCGATCCCTTCTCGATCCTCGTGCCCTTCCTCGTGTTCGCCATCGGTGTCAGCCATGGCGTCCAGAAGATCAGCATGTTTCGCAACGAGATGTTCAAGGGCCACGACGGCCCGAGCGCCGCGCGCTCGGCCTTCATGCAGCTGATCGTGCCGGGCGTGGTGGCGCTGATGACCGACACGGTCGGGTTCATCACCATGTTCGTGATCAAGATCCAGGTCATCCGCGACCTCGCGCTCATCGCGAGCCTCGGGGTGAGCGTGATCGTCCTCACTAATTTCCTCCTGCTGCCGATCATGCTGTCCTACCTGCACCTCCCGGCCAACTACGGCGCCTGGGTCGCGGCCCGCCGGGCGCGGATGGACCGGCTCTGGGCGCGGCTGGCGAACGGGATGCATGCCCGGCCCTCGATGATCATCATCCTCGTTTGCTTCGCACTCGGCGCGTGGGGCTACTGGAAGGCCGAGCAGGTGCGCATTGGCGACACCCAGGCCGGCGTCCCGGAGCTGCGGCCCAACTCCCGCTACAACCAGGACACCCGCGTCATCACGTCCAAGTTCAGCATCGGCGTCGATGTCCTCTCGGTGCTCGTCGAGACGGTGCCCAACGGCTGCATCGACCACGATGTGGTGGAGCTGATGGATCATTTCGAGGGCCGGATCCGCACCGTGCCCGGCGTGCAGTCGGTCATCTCGCTGCCGTCGATGGCGAAGCTGGTCAACTCCTGGTACAGCGAGGGCTCGCTCAAGTGGCGCATCCTCCCGCGCAACCGCCAGGCACTGGCCCAGGCGGTTTCGCCGATCGAGACCGCCACGGGGCTGCTCAACGGCGACGCCAGCGTGATGCCGATCCTGATCTTCCTGACCGACCACAAGGCCGAGACGCTCAGCGGCGTGACGGACGCCGTGAAGGCGTTTGCCGCCAGCCATCCCTCCGGCAAGGCCCGGTTTCTGCTCGCCAGCGGCAATGCCGGCGTGATGGCCGCGACCAACGAGGTCGTGCAGGCCGCCCAGCGGCCGATCGTGCTGTGGGTCTTCGGGGCCGTCATCGTCCTGTGCCTGATCACCTTTCGCTCGATCCGGGCCACCCTCTGCATCGTCGTGCCGCTCGCGATCGTGAGCTGGCTGGCCTATGCGCTGATGGTCTACCTCGGCATCGGCCTCAAGATCTCGACGCTGCCCGTCGTCGCGCTCGGCGTCGGCATCGGCGTGGACTACGGCATCTACCTGTTCGCCAGCCTGCAGGCGGCGCTGAAGGCCGGCGCGTTCTTCGAGGACGCCATGTTCCAGGCCTTCAAGGACACGGGCGCCGCGATTGTCTTCACCGGGCTCACCCTGGGCGCCGGCGTGAGCATGTGGATCTTTTCCGACCTGAAGTTCCAGGCCGACATGGGCCTGCTGCTCACGTTCATGTTCCTCGTCAACATGCTCGGGGCCATCGTGCTGCTCCCCGCCATGGCCCGCTGGCTGTTCCGCCACCATACGCGGCGGGCCTGAGCAGTTTTCCTTGGCCTCGGCGGCAATTTCCGCGAGCGTCCCGACCCATGGCCTCCGCGACCCCGCCCGTCCACTTCACCGCCACCCAGTGGCGGATCATCAGCTCGGCGCTCGTGCTGCTGGCCATCGCCGCCACGCTGGCCGCGGTGATCGTGGCCGTCGCGCTGCTGGGCCGGTTTGTGGGTTATTTCTCCAGCGTGCTCTTTCCGCTGGCCGTTGCCGGCGTGCTGGCCCTGATCCTGCGTCCGCTCGTGGCCGTCATCGAGGCCCGCCTCCGGCTCCAGCGCACCGCCGCCGTGGTGCTGCTCTACGGCGCGTTCGTCCTGCTCGTGGGCGCCGTCCTGGCGCTGGCGCTGCCCCCGCTGGTCGCCCAGGTCTTGGATTTCATCAGCTACGCCCCGACGCTTTGGGCGGGTGCCCGGAGTTTCGTCGCGCAGCACTACCCGCAATGGCATGACCTGCTCCAGCGGCTGCTCGCCAACCCGACCGTGCACCAGATCGCCGACGCCGCCGTCGCCCAGCTCAAGACCGCGCTGACCCAGGCCCTGCCGTCCTTGCGCGCCGCCGGGAGCAGCCTGGCCGGGTTGGTCTCCTTCAGCATCCAGCTGGCCATCATTCCCGTCTATTTGTTCTTCTTCCTGCTCGCCCGCGGCGATCCGGTGGAAAAGCTCCACCCGAACCTGCCGTTTCTCCCCTCCGGCGTCCGCGATGATGTCGTCTACCTCGTGCGCGAATTCGCCGGCATCGTGGCGTCCTTCTTCCGCGGCCAGCTCGTGATCGGGCTGATCATGGGCGTGCTGCTGGCGGCGGGATACTCCGTGGTGGGCCTGCGGTTCGGCCTCGTGCTCGGGCTGGTCGTCGGCGTGCTCAACATCGTGCCCTACCTCGGCACCATCGTGGCCCTGCTCGTGGTCCTCCCGCTCGCCTACCTGCAGCCCGCGGGTGGCTGGCAGCTGGTCGGCCTCGTCGTGGTCGTGAATGTGGTGGTGCAGGCATGCGAGGGTCTGGTGCTCACGCCCCGGATCATGGGCGCCCAGACCGGTCTCCATCCGGTGGCGATCACCGTGGCGATTTTCTTCTGGGGCACCGCCCTCGGCGGCATCCTCGGCATGCTGCTGGCGGTGCCGCTCACCGCGTTCTTCGTCACCGCGTGGCGGCTGGCGAAGCAGAAATATTTCCACGCCTCCGACTGAGCCGGCGGACCGCGCCATGGCTTGGGAGGTTCAGCATCGCAAGGGAGTCTGGCTCCCGCAGATCGGCTGGTGGCTCGACGCCCAGGCGCGGGTCGCCCGCTCCTTCGTCTCGCACGCCCACAGCGACCACACCGCCCGGCACCGGGAGGTGCTGTGCACCGCCGCGACGGCGTGGATGCTCCACGCCCGCCTGCCGGGGCGGCGCGAGCAGACCGTGCTGCCGTTCGGCCGGCCGCACGCGCTGGAGTTCGGTGTCACGGCGACCCTGCACCCCGCCGGGCACATCCTCGGGTCGAGCCAGATCCTGCTCGAATCCGGGGAACATGGCTCGCTGCTGTACACGGGTGACTTCAAGCTCCGCCCGGGCCTGGCGGCCGAGCCCTGCGCCACCCCGCCGGCCGACCTGCTGATCATGGAGACCACGTTCGGGCTCCCGCGCTATGTGTTTCCACCGGAGGCCGAGGTGATCGCCGGCATCATCGCCTTCTGCCGGCGCGCCCTCGCCGACGGCGCCACCCCCGTGCTGCTCTGCTACAGCCTCGGCAAAAGCCAGGAGGTCCTGCGCGCGCTCGCGCCCGCCGGCCTGCCGGTGATGCTCCACGCCGACACCCTGCGACTGACGCGCATCTGCGAGCAGCTGGGCCTCGTTTTCCCGCCGTACCGCGCCTTCGACAACGCCGAGGCGGGAGGCCATGTCGTGCTCTGTCCGCCCCACGGGCAGGGCCTGCTCAGCCGCCTGCCCGCCCGGCGCACCGCGGTCATCACGGGCTGGGCGCTCGACTCCGGCACCATCTATCGCTCCCGCTGCGACGCCGCGTTCCCGCTCTCCGACCACGCCGGCTTCGACGACCTGATCACCTTTGTCGAGCGCGTGCGGCCGAAGCGCATCCTCACCGTGCACGGCTTCGCGCGCGAATTCGCCCAGACCCTCCGCGAGCGGGGTTGGGACGCACTTGCCATTGGCCAGGGCAACCAACTTGAATTCAAGCTATCTGGCTAAAGTCCCTCCCTCCATGCGCCGCCTATTTTTCCTCTGCCTGCTCTGCGCCGTTCCGGCCCAGGCCGCGACGCGTCTGGCCCTGGGTTCGGGCGAGGCGTTCACCTTCCGCGTCAGCGCCGCCTTCTTTTTCAACGCCGGCGAGATCAAGATCTCCGCCAAGGACGAGACCGACGACAACCAGCCGTGCCTGCTGGTGGTAACCACGACCTCGACGCGGGGCATGCTGCGCGCGTTTTACCCCTTCGATGCCCGGGCCGACTCGGTCTACAACCTGCGCACCGGCCGCATGGTCATCCACACCGAGAAGAGCTCCTCGGGCAAAAAGAAGCCGACCGACACCATGCTCACGTTCGACTACGAGCATCACACGGCCGACTTCCGGGACCTGGTGCGGCCCGAGAAGAGCCAGCTCGTGACCCTGCCGCCGGGCGACCCGATGGATCTCATCACCAGCCTCGTGCAGGCGCGGGCGTTGACCCTCAAGCCGGGCGAAAAGACCGACGCCCTGGTGATGTTCGAGGAGGAGCCGTACGAGCTCACCTTCCACGCCGAGCGCTACGAGAAGGTGACCACCTCGCTCGGCACCTTCAACACGCTGGTGATCCAGCCGCGGATGGAACGAACCGCCCCGAAGGGCATGTTCAAGCGCGGCTCCACCGTGCGGGTCTGGATCTCGCAGGACGAGCGGCATCTCCCGGTGAAGTTCGAGGTCGAGTTCAAGTTTGGCTCCGGCGTCGCCACCCTCGTCGACTATCAGCCGCCCGCGCCAGCGAATGCGCATCCTGGTCCTTAGAGGCGGCGCCCTCGGCGATTTCCTCGTGACCCTGCCCGCGCTGGCCATGCTGCGCCAGCGCTGGCCTGACGCCCGGGTCGAGCTCATCGGCAACGCCACCGCCGCCGCCCTCGCGCTGCCCGCCGAGCTCCTCGACGCGGTGCACTCGCAGCATGAGGCCCGCTGGGGCGGCCTCTACGGCACCCAGCCGCTGCCGCCGGCCCTGGCGGACTGGCTGGAGCAATTCGACCTTGTCATCAGCTACTGGCCGGACCCGGAGGGCGAATTGCGGCGAAGATTTCCCGCGCGTCCCGGGCAAACCACCGTGTTCGGCGCCGCCCAGCCCAACGTGGCGCCCGCCGCCGCACACTACTGCGCGCCGCTGCGCGAACTCGGATTGGTCCCGACGGCGCTGCTCTACCCGCTGCGCCATCCGGCCCCGGAACGCGCGCTGATCGCCCTTCATCCCGGCAGCGGTTCACCCCGCAAGAACTGGCCCTTGGACCGGTGGCTGGCGCTCGCCCGCTGGCTGGAGCGCGACTGTGCGGCGCAACTGCTCATCGTCACCGGCGAGGCGGAACCCGCCGGGGTGCTCGCGGGTGTCGGCCATCACCTCCGCCAGCTTCCGCTCGGCGCGCTCGCCGACCGGCTGGCATGCTGCCGGCTGTTTCTCGGTCATGATTCGGGAATCAGTCACCTCGCCGCCGCCGCCGGCGCACCGTGCGTGTTGCTGTTCGGCCCGACGGATTCCGCCCTGTGGGCGCCGCCGGGGCCACGGGTCCACGTGCTCCGGCGCGATGCGGACCTGTCGTCGATTTCCGTCGCGGACGTCCAGCAGGCCGTGCAGGCAGCGCTGCGGGATCGAAGCTGAAGCGCCACGGTTTCTTCGCCCAGACCGGCCCGGCATAGGCCACGCCGATCCGCGGCGTCGCCCGGACGAGCCGCCGCGGCACCCTGACGCCGCGATCCTCAAGCCACAATCCGCTGGTGCCGGCAGCCGGGGCGCCGTTGAGCCGGCGGTTCACGCCCAATGCCCGGGTCACCCGGCCGGGCCCGGCGCAGCCCTCCACGCCACGGATCAGGACCGCCGCCGGCCAGTCGCGCGGACCCACTACGAGATTCAGCATCTCGTGCACGCCATAGCAGAGATAAACGTACCAGACCCCGCCCGGCGCGTACATCACCTCCGTGCGCCGGGTGCGCCCCGCCCGCGCATGGCACGCCCGGTCACCTTCGCCGTCGTAGGCCTCCACTTCGGTGATCATCCGCGCCTTTCCGCCCGGGCCCACGAGGAACTTGCCCAGCAGATTGCGGGCATGCGCCAGCGTGGCGCGACGCTGCCAAATCTCGGGTGCGATCATTTCGGGCATGACTTTGAGTGCGCTGACTGTTTTAGGCTGGAGCTAAGTGCACGCAATATCCGCCCACGGTAAGAAATCCACGCCTTTGCGGCGCAACCTTGTGCTCAGCCTGTGGGACGGGGTGACCGCCATGCCGCTCACCAACCTGAGCCAGCCGGGCAATTTCGTGCTGGCGGCCCTGCTCACCGGGACCTTCGCCTTTTCGACCCGGACCTACGGCCTGATCACCTCGCTGCCGTTCTGGTTCAACTTCCTGCAGGTGCTGCTCACGCCCTTGCTCGCCCAGCGCCTGCGGGCCCGCTCCATGACCATCGTCAGCGCCTGCCTCCATTGCCTGGGCTGGGTCGCACTGTTGCTGGCACTCCCGTTCCTGCCGCACAGTGAAAATGCGCTGACCCTGACCGTATTCATTGTGACCTTCTCCATCGTCGCCCTGTCCGCGGCGATCAACGGCGTGGCCTGGAATTCCTGGATGCAGGAATGCGTTCCCGTCCGGCTGCGCGGCAAGTTCTTTGGGTTTCGCAACCGGCTGCTCTACCTCTCGCTCGTCGTCTTCATGCTCGTGGTGTCGGGCCTGCTGGCGTGGCTCAACAGCTCCCTGCTGGCCTTCCAGCTGCTGTTCGGGGGCGCCCTCGCCCTGCGCATCGTCTCGGTCCTCGCCCAGCAGCGCATGCGCACGACGACCAGCGGCCGCCAGCCGGTGCCCGAGCCGCCCTGGCAGGAACAGGTGCGCGTGGTCCGTGCCGACGGCACGTTCATGCGCTTCATCACCTTCGCCTCGGCCATGGGCTTCGCCTGCACCTTGTTCGGGCCGTTCTACCCGGTGTTCATGCTGGAGAGCCTGCACCTCAGCCCCGCCCGCACCAACCTGCTGCTGCTGCTGAGCGTCCTCGGCGCCGCCATCGCCTTTCCCGCCTGGGGCCGGCTGCTCGACCGCTTCGGGAACGTGCCCGTCATGATCGTCTCGGTGGTGCTCTGGCAGCTGTTCAACACCCTCTGGTGCTTTCTCGGCCCCGCCAACGTCTGGCTGCTTTACGTCATCTGCCCGGCGGGCGGCCTGTTCAGCGCCGGCTATGGCATCGGGCTGTTCGGGCTGCTGCTCAAGATCACGCCGTCCGGCGCGCGCACGATGGGCATGGCGCTGTTCGTCTCCATTTCCTCCCTCACGGCCGCGCTGGGACCGATCACGGGGGGCTTCCTCATTGCCGCGGCCCGGGCCCGCGGCTACCCGACGCTGGAGGTGTACCACGTCGCGTTTATCTTCATGCCGGTGCTCACCATGCTCAGCTGCCTCCTGCTGCGGCGCGTCGGCGAGATGAATACCGCCCGCGTGACCGAGGTGGTGGGCGCGATGCGCAACGTCCGCACCGTCGCCTCGCTGTTCGGGCTCACCTTCCTCGTCAACCAGGTGTTTCTCCGCCCGGGCAGCCGGGTCGACCCGGCGCCCGGCCCCCGATGAGCCTGCCCCCGCCGATCCTCACCCTGACCGGCAATCTGCTGGCCGAGCGCACGCTCGAGTTCGCCGACTGGACGGCGGGCCGGACGCAGCGCGCCGGGTGCGAGTCGTTCCAGGTCGGCGGCAAGGGCATCAATGTGGCCAAGATGCTCCAGCGCCTCGGCGTGCCCACGACGGCGCTGTGCTTCATCGGCGGCGCCTCCGGCACGGAGTGCACGGCATGGCTGAACCAGCGGAAGTTTCCCTGCCAGGCCTTTCCCACCCGCAGCCCGACCCGCAGCGGCGTCGTGATCCGCGGCGGCAGCCAGCCCGAGACGACCTTTCTCGGCCCCGACGCGCCCCCCGATGCCACCGCAGTGCGGTTGTGCGCCGACTACCTCGACGCCCAGCCGTCCGGCCAGGTCCTCGCGATCTGCGGCAGCGTGCCCGGCTGGCCCTCGGCCGACTTCGAACCCTTGCGCGCCGCGCTGCGCCGTTGGATGGAGCGCGGTGAGCTGGTGGCCGACACCTACGGCCCGCCACTGGCATGGCTGGCCGCTCAGCCTCTCGCGCTGGGGAAGATCAACGCCGCCGAGCTGCGCACGCTTTTCCCGGCCGAACCCGCATCCGCCGGCACGCCGGAGTTGATCAAGCTCGCCGGGCGCCGCGGGCCCGTCCGCCGCTGGGTCGTCACGGATGGCCCCGGCCCCGTCTGGTTTTGTGACGGCACCGGCGAACCCGTCTCCCTGCAACCGCCGCCAGTGAAGGAGGTCTCGCCGACCGGTTCGGGCGACGTGCTGCTCGCCTGCGTGCTGGACGCCCTCTTTCGCCGCGGGCTGACGCTGGCGCAGGCGGTCGCCGGCGCGCTGCCCCTGGCCGCGGCCAACGCCGCCCATCCCGGCATCGCCGAGTTTCCCTGGCCCTGACCGGGCTTGCCGCCGGTGCGGCCGGTGCTAAGTTGTCTCTGGCTGGGCCGTGAACTTTTTCCCTTCGCTGCGGTCGGTCACCGTTCCACCTTCCATGAATCGCAATATCCTCGTCTCCTTTCTCGCCGTGCTCGCGGCCGTCGGGCTGTTTTTCGGCTACCAGGCCTACAAGCTTTCCGCAGACCGTGAACTGGCGCAGCAGCGCGCCGCCGCCGAGCTCGCGCTGGCCCGGCAGCACCAGGAGGAATCAGCCCGCCGGGCGGCCGCGATGGTCGAGGCCCGCCGGATGGCCGAGGCCCGCGCCAAGGAGGAGATGGCCCGCTTGGACCGGATCCGCGAGGAACAGGCCGCCGCCCAGGCGGCGTTGACCGCCGCCGAGGCCGAGCTGGCCCGGATTGCCGCACTGGAAGCGGAAAAGAACGCCGCCAGCGCCGACGCCGCCCGGTTCGCCGCCGAGCGGGCGCGGGAAAGCGCCACCGCCGACGCCGCCCGGCTCGCCGCGCTGGAAAAGCTGCGCGCCCTCGATTTGGAAAAGCGCCAGATCGCGGATCGTGCCGCCGCCCGCGAGGCCGCCCTGCGTCGCCAGCAGGAATGGGAGGCCGCGGCGGAGCGCCTGGCCGCGGAACAGGCGAGAAATGGTTGGACCGTCGGCGGCTATGTGGTGCGCGATATCAAGTCGCTCTACATCCTGAAGCCG
>CAIQKV010000066.1 GCA_903872505.1 uncultured Opitutia bacterium | reverse complement strand
TCTATGAGCCCGACGTTGGGGACGGAGCCCATGGTCTTCGGGTCGAAGGCGCCGTGCTTTTTGCAGAAGTCGATCGTGGTCTGGTAGACGCCGGCGTAGCAGGCGTCGGGGATGACGCAGAGGGTGTCCTGCAGCTTGCCCGCGGTGTCGTACATCTTGCCGCCGACGCGGATCATGGCGGGCATGGAGGCGTCGACGATCACGTCGCTCGGGACATGGAGGTTGGTGATGCCCTTGTCGGAGTTGACCATGGCGACGGCCGGGCGGGCGGCGTAGACGGCGGCGATGTCGGCCTCGATCGCGGCCTTTTCGGCGGCGGGGAGGGTGGCGATCTTCTCGACGAGGTCGTTGAAGCCGTTGTTCAGGTCGACGCCGAGTTTGGCGAGGGTGGCGGCGTGTTTTTGGAAGAGGGCGGCGTAGAAGACGCGGACGGCGAGGCCGAACATGATGGGGTCGGAGACCTTCATCATCGTGGCCTTGAGGTGGAGCGAGAAGAGGACGCCGTCCTTCTTGGCGCGGATCATCTGCTGGGCGAAGAAGGCGCCGAGGGCCTTCTTGGACATGAAGGTGGCGTCGAGGATCTCGCCGGCCTGGAGGGCGAGCTTGTCCTTGAGGACGACGGTGGGTTCAGGAGGTTTGCCCTCCTTCGCCGAGGCTACGGAGGGTGCCGGCACGAACTCGATGCGGACGGTGGTGGCGGCGGGGACGGTGACGGACTTCTCGTTGGAGAAGAAGTCATCGTGGCCCATGGTGGCGACGGCGGTCTTGGAGGTGGGAGACCAGGCGCCCATGGAGTGCGGGTGCTTCTTCGCGTAATCCTTGACGGCCTTCGGCGCGCGGCGGTCGGAGTTGCCCTCGCGGAGGACGGGGTTGACGGCGCTGCCGAGGACCTTGGCGTAGCGGGCGCGGGCGGCCTTCTCGGCGTCGGTCTTCGGGTCGGCGGCGTAGCTCGGGATGTTGTAGCCGTGGGCCTGCAGCTCGGTGATGGCCTCGATCAGCTGGGGGACGGAGGCGCTGACGTTGGGGAGCTTGATGATGTTCGCCTCGGGCTTGAGGGTGAGCGCGCCGAGCTCGGCGAGATCGTCCGGCTGGCGCTGGGCGGGCGTGAGGTTCTCCGGGAAGGCGGCGATGATGCGGCCGGCGAGGGAGATGTCGCGCGTCTCGACGGCGATCCCCGAGTGCTTGGTGAAAGCCTGGATGATCGGCAGGAGGGAATAGGTGGCGAGCGCGGGAGCCTCGTCGGTCTTGGTGTAGATGATGGTCGGCATGGAAGGAAAAGAAGAAACGGGAGAAACGTGGGAAAGTGGAAAGGAGAAAGAAGAAACTGGCCCGACTTCGTCCCGCGGGCGGGACTTCGAAGGGTGCGGCCGGGGCCGCAGAAAGAAGAAACTGGGCGGGGGAAGGAGGAAAGACGAATTCTGATTTCGCGGAACCGCTAATACCTCGCGGTGCGGCAGAATGAGCGGCGCTGATGGCTTCCATCGCCAAGCCTGCGGCGGGCAGGTGGCGCCAGGGATAATCAGACCTCTCCCGCCGCCCCGTGCCAACGGGCAATGTCACTTATTAAGTGACATTGGCCCGGGGGTGGCTGGCCCCATTGCCCCGTTCGACACCCAGCCCGGCGCCACCTCGCTCCTTCCGCCACCCAGCCGGCGCCACCTCGCCCCGTCCGGCACCCGGCCCGGCGCAACATAACCTATTGGGTTATGCTGGACCGGGGGTGATCCGGTTTTCCCGCGTCCCGCCTTCGATCCAGTCTAACCTATTGGGTTATGCTGGATCGGGGGTGATCCGGTTTTCCCGCGTCCCACCTCCGATCCAGTCTAACCTATTGGGTTATGCTGGATCGGGGGTTCCGCCTTTTTCCCGCGTCCCGCCTCCGATCCAGTCTAACCTATTGGGTTATGCTGGATCGGGGGTGATGCGCGCAGTCCGCCTGTCCCGCCGGTCCACGCGGCAATGTCACCTATTAAGTGACATTGGCTCGGGGGCCTCTGGGCTGGTCCCGCCCTGCCTTGTCATCGCGAACCCGGCTTGGCGGGTTGCCTGTCCACCGAAGCCTTGGCGAAGGTGGATGGCGATCCATTCCCTCGACGGGCTCGGGACCTTGAGCTTGTCGAAACGGCCGGATGGATTGCTTCGTCGCCCGACTGGCGGGTCTCCTCGCAATGACAGACTACACAAACAGGTAGACGTAGGCGGCGAAGGCGACCGCGCCGGAACCGGCGGCGGCAGCGAGGGCCCAGAGGAAGTTCTTCTTCCGCGCGGCCATCGAGAAGGTCGCGATGATCACGCCCATCTGCGCGGCGAGCATGCCGTAGAAAAAGCGCTGGCTGCGCGCGTGGTGGCGCTCGGCGGAGAGGTTGCTCTGGCGGACCTGCAGCTCGTACAGCTGGGCGATCACCTGGTTCTGCCGCGATTCGCGGTCGTAGCGCTGCGCGGAGTAGCCCAGGCGGGCGTAGATGAAGTCGCGGGCGACGGGATCGGTGGCGTCGGCCGCGGCCGGGCGGATGAGCTCCTGCTCCAGCGCGTCGGCGGCCTGGTTGATGGGCTTCAGCAGGGTGTCGAACGCGCGGACGCGGGCGAACGCCTCCTGCACGGCGGCGGCGAGGTCGGCCTCCTTGACGGGTTTCAGCAGGCGGGCGAGGTCAGCGTCGGACTGGCCGGCGTCGGCCGCGGCGAGGGCGGCGGCGATGCGGGCGTCGGACACGGTGTCGGGGCCGGAGGCGGGCAGGGCGCCGTGGCTGAGGGTGTCGCACGCCAGCTGGCCGCCGGGCGTGGCGAGGAGGGCGGCGCCGGGGGTGCCGGCGAGCCGGGTCGCGAGCGTGCGCGGGTCGAGTGGGTGGACGGCGGTCGTGCTGCGGAGGAGATCGAGGGTGTTGCGCTGCAGGGCGGCGCGCAGGCGCTTGGCCTGGAAATAACTCCACTGGTCGCCGGCCTTCGACTGGTGCTGCGCGGCGAGCGAGCGGTCGTACTGCGCGCGCGTCATCTCGCTGGACGAGAGGCCGGCCAGCAGGGTGGCGATGACGGTCATGACGATGGGCGTGGCGGCGAGCACCTTGCCCCATTTGTTCTGGGGGATGTCGGCCTTCAGTTCGTCGGGGATGTTGATTTGGGCGCTCATGCGGTTGGGGAAAAAGAGAGGGAAACGCGGGCGAAGGAAAACGCGAAATTAAAGGCCGGCGGGCACCGATGGCGAGGAGTTGTCCTAATTCCGAGCAGACGGAGAATAATGCTGACTACTCAGCGGGGAGTTGAGTATCCGCGGAAAAAGTGTACCATGTTTATATGAGCAAGGCGTTTACCCGTGAAGACGATGATGATGATCCGTCGGTGCTGCCGGCCCTGGTGTCGCCGCTGCCCCCTGGGGCGAAGAATTTCATGACGGCGGAAGGCGCCGAGCGCCTCCGCGCGGAAGTGGCGCGGCTCACGGCCGACCGGCCGAAGCTCGCGGCCGCGGCGACGAATGCCGACGCGAAGCGCGACCTGGCCGTGCTGGACCAGCGGCTGCATTACCTCCGGCAGAGCCTGACCACCGCCGAGATCGTGGCGCCGTCCGGCCCGGGCGCGACGCAGGTGCAATTCGGCTGCACGGTGACCGTGCGCGACGGGCGCGGCGCGGAGTCGGCTTATCGCATCGTCGGCGTGGACGAGGCGGACTACGAGCGCAACGAGGTCAGCTGGCTCTCGCCGATCGCGAAGGCGCTGATGAACGCGAAGGTCGGGCAGAAGGTGCCGTTCAAGTTTCCGAAGGGCGCGACCGAACTGGAGATCGTGAAGATCGGGTGAGCGCACGGCCGTCACCAAGTATAACCCAATAGGTTATGCTTTGCCGGGACGCCGGACGGGCACTGGTCCGGTGGGGCGCAGCGGGGCACGGCGCAGTGTAACCCAATAGGTTATAAGTAACAGGTGGGAGCGGGGTGGTTTGGCGCGGCGGATCGGCGGAGTGGGTGGGGGAGCGGCTGCTTCCCGGCTTGCGCCGGCAGGGGCTTTTTGCGGCCATGTCAGCGAACGCTTTCCCCCATGTCCCTTTTCATCGGCATTGATTCCGGCACGCAGTCCACCAAGGCGGTCGTCCTCGACCTCGAGTCGCGCCGGGTGATCGCCGAGGCCCGCG
>CAIQKV010000065.1 GCA_903872505.1 uncultured Opitutia bacterium | reverse complement strand
GTACGCCGCCACCGAATCGGGCTCCAGCGCCGCCGCCGCCTGAAAGTGCGTGATCGCCTCCTCCACCCGCCCCGACCGGCCCAGCGCCCCGCCCAGCGCGACCTGCAGCGCCGCCGACTCCGGCTGCAGCCGCGCCGCCGCCGCGTAGTGCTCCGCCGCCTCCGCCCACCGCCGCTCCCGCATCAGCACGTTCCCCAGTTCCTCCTGCAGCCCCGCGTTGTCCGGCTGCAGCCGCAGCGCCGCCGCGTAATGCCCCAGCGCTTCGTCCACCCGCCCGGACATCGCCAGCATCCCCGCCAGCGTGTGATGCACATCTCCGAAATCCGGCCGGATGCGCAGGGCCGTTTCAAAATGCTCGACGGCCTCCCCCGCCCGCCCCTGCCGGAGCAACGCGGTCCCGAGGACGTAATGCGCGTCGGCGTAATCCGGCCGCAGCCGCACCGCCGCCTCGTGCTGCTCCACCGCCTCCGCCGGCCGGTTAAGCCGCAGCAGGATGTTCCCGTAACCGTAGCGCGCCTCCGCGTTGCCGGGATCCAGCCGCACCGCGGCCGCGAATCGCTCGCGGGCCTCCTCCAGCTGGCCGGCCTCGGTCAGCGCAGTGCCAAGGTTCAGCTGCGCCCGCATGTTCCCCGGCTGCTTGGCCACGGTGTCGCCCCAGAGGGTCAGCGGGTCGCGATAGACCTCGTTGCGCACCGCGGTGAGCCAGCCCGCGGCCACCGCCAGCGCCAGCCACACGGGCAGGCTGCGCGCGCCCAGCCAGCGGTATCCGCCCACCACCGCCAGCACGACCACCGCCGCCAGCGGCAGGTACATCCGGTGCTCGGCGATCGTCTGCGAGACGAGCGGCACCACGCTGGAGCTCGGCGCCAGGATCGCAAAAAACCAGAAAGCCACGAACCCGAGCACCGGCCGCCGGCGCAGGGCGACCAGCGTGCCCGCGACCAGCGCCAGCAGCAGCAGGGCCTGGGGCCAGACTTCCCCCACCCGCGCCACGCTCGCCCCGTAATCGACCACGAGCGGACTCGGCCAGACCGCGAGACGCAGGTAGAGGATGATCGCGCGGCACTGGGTGACCGCGTAATCCCACGAACTCACGCCCAGCCCAAATCCCGCCACGCCGCCCCGCTGGCTCGTATGGGTCGCGAGCCAGCCGAGCAGCAGCCAGGTCGCAGCCAATGCGGCATAGAACCGCCAGCGCGCCTGCCACGCGGCGCGAAACGTCCCCGCCACGAACGTCCGGTCGTACAGCAGCACCAGCAGCGGCGCCGAGACCATGACTTCCTTCGTCGCCATGCCGAGCAGGCAGGCGGCCACCGTGAAAATCTCCCAGCGCCGCGGCGCCGGCGCTTCCACCGCGCGGATGAAACCGTAGAGCGTGAGCAGGTAGAACAGCCCCATCAGCGACTCCGTGCGCTGCACGATGCACGTCACCGACTCGGTCTGCAGCGGATGCAGCGCCCAGAGCAGCGCCGCCACGAAGGCCAGCGGCAGGGCCGCGGACCCGAACCGCTCCCGCAGTACCGGCCGGAGCAGCGTCCGCCGCACGATCCCGAACAGCGCCAGCGCCGCCAAGGCGTGGATTAGCGCGTTGACCACGTGGTAGCCGCGCACCTGGAGGCCGCCCAGGGCGTAATTGACGGCCAGCGAGAGATTCACCACCGGCCGGCCCGCGGCGCCGGTGACCGTGTTCGGCGGCGACAGCACGTCGGACAACGGCCAGAGGTGCCGGATCGTGGGATTCTGCGTGACCGACTTCAGGTCATCGAACACGAACGGCGCGGAAAAACTGTTCGCATACGCCGCCCACACCGCGAGCACGATGACGGCCGCCGCGAGGCTGATTCCCCAGCGCGCCCGCCAGCCGGAATTTTCTTCCGGGCGGGGTGTCTGGGTGGGGGTTGCGCTCATGTTTGGGAAATATCCGTTCGCTCAACGCGGTTTCCGGCCCGCCCGGAGTGCCTCAAGCCGGGCCAGGTTGTTGCGGGCCGGCGTGAATCCCGGCTTCAGCCGCAGCGTCTCCTCGTACTGCGCCTGCGCCTCGTCCAGCCGGCCGAGCTGCACCAGCGCGTTGCCCAGGTTGTTGTGCGCCTCGGCAAACTCCGGCGACAGCCGCACGACCGTCGCGTACTGCTCCGCCGCC
>CAIQKV010000064.1 GCA_903872505.1 uncultured Opitutia bacterium | reverse complement strand
TACCTTTGTGCCAAGCTGGCCCGTTGTGCCGATTGGCGACGATACTCTTCTGTTTACAAACGCCGGGATGAATCAGTTTAAAGATGTTTTTCTCGGTACAGGCTCCCGTGGCTACAATCGCGCCGTCAACAGTCAGAAATGTATTCGCGCCGGCGGAAAGCACAACGACCTCGAGGATGTCGGCACCGATACTTATCATCACACTTTTTTCGAGATGCTCGGCAACTGGTCTTTCGGCGATTACTTCAAGACTGAGTCGCTGGCCTGGGGCTGGGAACTGCTGACCAAGGTCTGGGGCATCCCGCCCAAGCGGCTCTTCGCCACGGTCTACCAGCCGGGTCCGGGCGACCCGGCCAGTTTTGACCAGGAGGCCCACAACGTCTGGACCAGTCTCTTCCGGTCCGCCGGACTCGACCCCGCCGTCCACATCGTCAACGGCAACAAGAAGGATAATTTCTGGATGATGGGCGATACCGGCCCCTGCGGCCCGTGCTCCGAGATTCATTTCAACCTGCAGAAATCGGACGACGAGGCCGCCGGCCGCGCGCTCGTCAACTCCGGCAGCCCGCGCTGCATCGAGATCTGGAACCATGTCTTCATTCAGTTCAACGCCAACGCCGATGGCACCTTCTCCCCGCTCGCCGCCAAGCATGTGGACACGGGCATGGGCTTCGAGCGCGTCGCGGGCATTTATGCCTCGAGCAAGGGCTTCAAGGACTTCACCGCCGAGCCCTCCAACTATGCCGCCGGCATCTTCGCGCCGATTTTCGCAAAAATCAGCGAGCTCTCGGGGGAAACCTACCGTGGCACGGTGCCGGCCAAACGCACGGGCCTGACCGAACGGGAAAACATCGACGTCACCTTCCGCGTCCTTGCCGACCACGCGCGCTGCGTCACCTGTGCCATTGCCGACGGCATCCTGCCCGGCAACGAGGGTCGCAACTACGTCATCCGCCGCATTCTCCGCCGTGGCATCCTCTACGGCACGAAACTCGGCCTCGCGCCCGGTTTCTTCGAGCAGCTCGTCGACCCGGTGGCCGAGTCCCTCGGTGCCGTGTTTCCGGAACTCAAGCAGCAGCACAAGACCATCCGCCGCGTCGTTCGCGCCGAGGAGGAAAGTTTTGGCCGGACGTTCGAACGCGGCATGGATTTGTTTCTCAAGGCCGTGCGTTCGGCCCTATTCAGCGCCCACACCGCCGCCGGCAAGGCCCATGAGTACGTGTTGATGCTCGAGGTTGATCAGGGCTCATACCTGGGTTCCGCCTTCAACCGGGCATCTCCGCCACCGGAAAAACGCCTCAGCGTGGTGGATCAGAATCAGGCCAAGGCGACCGAACTCGGCTTGGGCAAGATTACCATACCCGGCAGCGTGGCATTCGAACTATCTGATACGTATGGTTTTCCGTTCGATATGACCGTGCTTCTGGCCAAGGAACGCGGCTTCTCCGTGGATGTGAAAGAATTCGAAAATGAGCTCTCCGTGCAGCGACTGATGTCACGCGCGGCGCAAAAGAAGGACGTCATTGTCGGCGCCACCGAGGGCGCGATCACTGCCGAGCCGACGAAGTTTGTCGGCTTCGATCTCAACGCCACCACTTCCACGCACGCCAAGGTCGTCGACGTCGTGAAGACCGAGAAGGACGCGTTTCTGGTGTTCGACCAGACGCCGTTCTACGCCGAGATGGGCGGCCAGGTGGGTGACACCGGCCACGCGCTCATCTCCGGCCGCAAGATCGATATCACCGACTGCGTGAAGGACAAGGCCGGCCGGCACCTGCACCGGGTCGCGGCCGACGCTTCCGCCAAGGTCGGTGACACCGCCACCCTCCAGGTCGATTTCGCCCGCCGCCGTGCCATCGCCCGGCACCACTCCGCCACGCATCTGCTGCAGTGGGCGCTGCGCAAGGTCCTCGGCACGCACGTCCGGCAGTCCGGCACGCACAAGACACCCGAGCGCCTGCGCTTCGACTTCTCCCACTTCGAGGCGATGACCGCCGCGCAGCTGCTCGAGGTCGAGCAGCTCGTCAACGAGAAGGTGATCGACAACGCCCGCGTCGGGTCCGTCGAGATCGAGTTCGCGAGCAAGCCGGACGACGTCCTCGCCTTCTTCGGCGACAAGTACGGCAAATTCGTCCGCGTCGTGGACATCGGCGGCTACAGCCGCGAGCTCTGCGGCGGCACCCACGTCGCCACGACCGGCGAGATCGGCGTGATCAAGATCGCCGCCGAGATGGCCATCGCCGCCGGCACCCGCCGGATCGAGGCCGTCGCCGGCCAGGCCGCGCTCGACTTCATTGCCCGCGAGGAGGCTGCGCTCAAGGCCGTCAACGGCCGGCTCAACGCCGGTCCGCAGGACGTCGCCCAGAAGCTCGAGACGCTCCTCGCCCACCAAAAGGAGCTGGAGAAGCAGCTGAAGGTTTTTCTCCAAAAGGCCGCCGCCGGGCTCGCCGAGGAGCTCGCCGCCGCCGCCACGACGCGCGAGGGCCTGAAATTTGTCTCCGCCGTCGTGACGGTCGATGCCCCCGAATCGCTCCGCTCCCTCGGCGCCCAGGTGCTCGCCAAGCTCGGCGACGGTGTCGTCACGCTCGGCGCGGTGTTTGACGGCCGGGCCAGCTTCGCCGTGTTCTGTTCCCCCGCGGCCATCCAGGCCGGCCACCAGGCCGGCAAGCGCGTCGCCGAGCTTGCCGCCAAGCTCGACGGCAAGGGCGGCGGCAAGCCCGACTTCGCGATGGGCGGCGGCAAGGATGCCGCGAAGCTCGCCGACGTGCTCCGGCTCTGACCATGACCGCGGCCCCGGCGGCGCCGAGCCTCGGCGCCATCCTCGCCTTCGACGCGAGCAACCAGCTCGCCGTGCGCCGCACTGGCGGAAAGCTCGACCTCGCCTTCACGGGCGGGGATCTCGCCGCGGCGACCGGCCGGCTCGAGTCCGCCTTTCCCGGGCACACCCCCCCCGCGGAATATTTCAGCGGCGAGGCGGGCGGCCGCCACTACCGCGTGTATTTCACCCAGGTCGCCGCCCCGTCGCGCGACCCCGATGTCGCCTTTCAGTCACTCGATTCCCTGTCGGCGCCGTCGGGGGTGCTGACGCCGGCGCTCGCCGCTCTGCTCGGCCAGCTCGATCCGTATCTTGCCGACATCCCCTACCTGCATCTCGGCGAGAACGACTTCATCTACAAGTTCCGTCCCGCCCAGGAGCGCAACACCGCCATCTACGCGCAGGACGCCCTCGCTGGCGCCCTCTACCAGTCCCAGCTCTGCGTCGCGATCAAGACCATCGCGCGCCAACATGAGCGCTCCGCCGCCGCGCCCGTCACGCTCGACTTTGGCGCCGTGCGCTACGTCATCCCGAGCCATTTCGGGTTCTGCCTCGGCGTGAAGAACGCGATCGAGCGTGCCTATGAAACGCTCGCGGAGCATCCCCGGAGCCGCGTGTTCATGCTTTCGGAGCTGATCCACAACCCGTTCGTCAACGAGGACCTCCTCCGCCGTGGATTGCGGTACCTCCAGACCGACAAGGGCGAGGCCTACGCCACGGATGGCCGGCTGGCCAGCACCGCGCCCGGCGTGCCGCTGCTCTGGGACACGCTCACGTCCGACGACATCGTGATCATCCCGGCCTTCGGCGCCACCGACGACGACAAGCGCCGGCTCGTCCGCCGGGGCATCGCCGTCTGCCCCTACGATGCCACGTGCATGCTGGTGGAGAAGGTCTGGAAGGCGGCCCGCGTCTACGGCCGCGAGGGCTACACGGTCATCATCCACGGCAAGGGCGAGCACGAGGAGACCAAGGCCACGTTTTCCAACACCCGCCGGCACGCCCACGCCGTGATCGTCCGCAACCTCGACGAGGCCCGCCAACTCGGCGCGATCATCGCCAGCGACGACCCGGCGGTGCGCCAGACTTTCTACGGGCTCTTCGCCGGCCGGCACACCCCCGGGTTCGATGTCGCGCGGCACCTCGACCGCGTGGCCGTCGTGAACCAGACCACCCTGCTGATGAACGAGACCCTCGGCATCGTCGAGCACCTGCGCGAGGTCTACCGCGCAAAGTTCGGCGACGACTCCCGGGTGGGCGGCGGCGGCCGCCGCGACACGCTCTGCTACGCCACGCAGGTCAACCAGGATGCCCTTAGCCGGGCCCTGGAGGAGCCGTTGGATGCGGCGTTTGTCCTCGGCGGCAAAAACTCGTCCAACACCTACCAGCTCTACCGGCTCTGCGAGCAGCGGCTCGACGGCAAGGCGTTCTTCATCCAGTCCGAGCGCAACATCCTCTCGCGGGCCGCCGTGGAACATCATCACTACGTGGGCGGTGGCGCCGGCCGCATGGATCCGCGGCCCCTGTGGCCCGGAGACGAAGTGACCGGACCCGACCGCCGCCCACGCCGCGTGCTCATCACCGGGGGCGCAAGTTGCCCCGACGGCATCATCCAGCAGGTCATCACCCGGATCAACGGGTTCTTTGCCCCGGGTCAGCTCCGCAGCGTCGCCGACGTGCTGCGCGACCTGGGGGCCTAGCCGCCGCCCGCGCGGTTCCGGCTCCGCCGGGTCTGCACCACCAGCAGGCACCAGAAGAACGCCGAGACGATGAGCGCGCCGGGCAGCGCGCACAGCACCGCGCGGCGCAGGTCGCCCCACTGGTCCGAGAGGTAGCCGACAAATTTGGGCGACCAGAGGTCGCCGAACAGGTGGATGGCGAAGATCGACGCCGCCATCGCGGTCGCCCGCATCGCGGCGGGCACCGTCTCGAGGATGAGCGTGTTCACCGGCCCGGTGGAAAAAAAGAGCAGGAACATCGTGGCGACGAGCGCGACCTTGGCCTGGCCGAGGTCCGGGAGGATGAATGCGGCGAAGGCCGTCGGCGCCGCGAGCGACGCGCTGAGCGCGAGCAGCCACGCATACCCGGTCCCCGTCTTGCGCTGCCACCGCGTGGCCCAGAACCCGCCCGCCAGCGTGGCCACCAGGCCCGTCGCCGCCAGCGAGGCGCTGAAGAAAAATCCGGCCCGGTCCAGCGCCATGTGATGCACCCGGTAAAGGAAGGTCGGGGCCCACAGCGAGAACCCGCCCATGGCGAACGTCTGCGCCACGTAGCCGGCCACCACGAGGAGGTAGGCGGGATACTTGAACAGGTTCAGGTAGCCGCGCCAGCCCGGCGGCCCCCCGGGCAGGGCCCCGGCCGCCCCGGCCGGTTCGCTGGCACCCCGGGCCGGTTCGCGGAGGAAAAAGAGCAGCAGGGCCAGTGCGAGGCCCGGATAACCGGCCCAGAGAAAGGCCGACCGCCACCCGTAATGCACCGCCATGTACCCGCCCACCAGGTAACCCAGCGCGGAGCCGACCGGGATCGCGAAATAGAAGATCGTGATCGCGTTGTTGCGCCGCAGCGGCGGAAACAGGTCCGCGATCCAGCCCGGGCTGATCGTGCCGAAGCTCGCCTCGCCGAAGCCGACCAGCACCCGGAAAAGCAGGAGCGAGACATAGACGCCCGCATGGCCCGACAACAGCGTGCCCAGGCTCCAGACAAACACGCCGCCCGCAATAAGCCAGGTCCGCGACAGCCGGTCACCCAGCCACCCGAAAATGGGTGCGGTCAGGAAGTACCCGAGCATGAACGCCGTCGCGATCGTGCCCGCCTGCTCATCGTGGAGGCGCAGCTCCGATTGCAGCGCCGGAAGCACCGCCGCGAGCAATTGCCGGTCGAGATAGTCGAGCAGGTTGAGTCCCGTGAGCGCCACCAGGGTGGCCACCGGCCAGAGCGGTTTGGCTTCATGCTTCACGCGCCCCGAGCAAGCCCCAGCTTGGCCGGCTTGGAAAGCCGGAATCACTCACGGCCAGAAACGACGGACAAACGGTTGGGGCCGAAACCGCCGGCTGACCCGCCCGCCGCTCAGAACTTGAAGGTCATGCCCATCCGGAAGCCCTGGAGGGCGCTGAGATCGACCAAGGCCTTGTAGCTGGCGGTGCTCCCGGTGGCGGTGTCGTCGAGGGTCGCCGTCTGCGTGTAACTGGCCCCCGTCTGGTACACGGCGCCGGCGTAAAAACCGGCCTTGTCCGTGAAATCGTACTGGAGGGTCGCATTGACGTAATACCCGACCAGCAACTTGCTCTCGTCGTTCTGCGCGGTGGTGGTCAGGGGATCGGCCGTGTCCGGGACGTAAATCTCCTCCACGGTGTACTGCGTGCCGGCGTACATGAGCGCCAACCCGAACCCGAGGTCGGCGTGCAGGTGTTCCGTGATGCGAAAATTGAATGCCGGGCCGGCGCGGAAAGTGAAGTAGGCCCCCTTCACCGCCCAATTGTCAGTCACAAAGCCGTTGGTGATCAGGGTCGTGGTCCGCGACAGCGGCACGTTGCCCAAGTAGACAGTGGAATCGACATAGTCGACATACTGCGAACCCGACGTGTCGAGCACCGGGACGCCGTTCTCATCGACCCGTGGCACCGTGGATTGGCTCGGCCCGGAATACGGCGGCGCCTGCAGCGTATGGCCGTTCAGGTTGACCAGGTAGGTGTCGGTGAGGGTAGTGACTGACGCACTGATCGTATCGGAAGTGTGCGACCGGATGTCATTGAGGCTCCCGCCAAAGACGAGCTTCCACTCGATGTTCTTGGTGATCTTGCCCAAGTCGCGCTCGAGGTTGATGTCGACGCCCAGGCTGGTGGGCGCCTTTTTGTTGTGGGTGCCGGGATCGGCCATGTCCACGGCGTAGGAATGAAAGTCCATGTTCCCGTCGGGCCGCACCGAATTGGCGCTGAGATAGGCCCAGTTATTGGTGTAGCCGTCGGGTGTGACCGGACCGAGGTATACATTATCGGTACCGTCGACATTCTTCGTTGTGAAGGTCACCGGGCTGTTGTCAGCCAGCACCGTGCCGTCATGGTAGGTGCGCGTGATATTGGGCGTGGTGATGTCACTGGGGGGCTGGAAGGAGGAGATGGAACCGCGACCCGTGAAGGTGGCCTTGGCGCCGCTGAGGGTCTGGACGCCGATCTTGAGCGTGAACTTCGGCACCGCCAGGTACTCGTCGATGCCGAAATCGGTGATGATCTCGTCCTGCGGGGCCCGTTGTTCGTCCTGGGCGCGCGCCATGCCGAATCCGGCGAGGAACAGGAGGCAGAACGCGGGAATGGTAAATTTCATGAAAAGGGGTCGGAGCCGGTTTTGGACGCCCGGCAGGTAAAAATGTTTCATAAAGCTTCAGGGTCGTCCCCGGACAGGTCAACAAAGAGATTTCCCGGCACCACGGCGGGCGCCACCGGGGGGCTTCCCTCCACCGGTCCTCACTCGTTGAATTCGTCCATTTTCTTGGCGGCGGTCTCTTCCTTGAGGGCCGCGGCGGCCGCCGGATCGACCAGAGCCAGCTTCTCCCGGAACTCGCGCGAGCGGGTGCGCAGGTCCTCCTCCCGCTGCTCCAGTTCCGTCTCCTTCTCCTGCTGCGCCTGGACCTTCTCGAAGAGCTTGGTCTCGCTCTCCTCCAGAAATTGCTCGCGCTCCCGCACGGCCACCCGGGCCTCCTTGAGGCTGGTCTCCTGCCGCTCCAGCTCCGCCCGGAGTTGCTCGAGGGCCACCTGCTCCGCCTTGGACAGCGGCGCCTTCTTGGGGGCCACCAGCCGGGCGGCGGCGAGCAGTTGCTCGCGCGCGATCAGCAACGCCTCCATCTCCGCCAGGTCCCGCTCGTGCTCGGCCAGCTTGATCTCGGTCTCGATCACCGCGCGCTCGCGTTCCGCCAGCGAGGCCTCGAGGTGGCGGAGGGACCGCTCCAACTCGATGGCCTGCGCCCGTTCCAGCGGGGGTCCGCCGGCGAACGGCGTCCGGGTCGCCGCCACCACGGCCTTGATCTCCTGCCGCGCGACCGCCGAGGTCTCCGAGATCTCGTAGGGCGACTTGCTCATCCCCCGCCGGCGGCGGGTGAGCACTAGCGGTCGCAAACCTCCGGCAGTGGGCGCCGGAAACTTGATGGGACCGGGGACGGGCGTATCAGCCATGCCGCACTATTTACCAAAAAGTCGTCCAAGCGAACCGAAAAACCCGCTTTTCTTGCCCCCGGAACCGGTCTTCAGGAAGGTGCCCAGCATCTCCGCCGCGCGCCGCTCGGCCTCGGGGTTGGCGAGCACCTGCAGGTAGCGCTGCAGCGTCACGCCGGACTTCAACTGCCGTTGCAGCGAGGCATACTCGTCCTTGAAATACTCGACCACCTGGGCCGTGCGCGCCAGCGGGGCCGGGGCGCGGGACGCCTGCACGATCGCTTCCGCCAGGTGCAGCCCGTGCGAGCCGACCCGGAAGGGCAGCAACTCGGCGAGCGACGCCTCGTCCACGTGGGACAGGGCGTTGAGCAGCTTCCGGAAATCGCCGCCGACGATGACGTTTTGCGACATGCCCTGCGCGAAGATGCAGAACTCCCCCAGCGTGGAGAGCTTCTCCAGCTTGCAAAACTCAATCGTGTCCTGCGCCAGCGCGGTGAGCCCGATCGGGAACTTCTCGGGGATCTCGAGCCGGGCGACATTCTTGAGCAGCTGGTTGTCCTTCAACGCGGAGGCCGTGGATTGCTCCACCATCTCGCCGAACGGGTTGTCGAAGGCGAGGGTCTCCTTCAGCATCGTGATCAGGACGTCCGCCTTCGCGGGCGACATGCCCTTGATCGCCAGCATCGCCAGCATCTCGTCGTAGCTGAGGTCAATGTAGGCCGCCGCGTTCTCCTCCTTGCCGCGCACGGGCCAGTCGGGGCCGTCGAGGTTCTGCGCCAGGCTGCTCAGCGGCGTGTTCACCATGATGGAGGCGGCGAACGCCGAGCGGACTTCATCCCAATCCTTGGCCGTGTATTTATTCGAGGTGTCGGACATACAAGTGGGGAAACGGGGCGGGCCTACTGGCCGTGCCGGACAATCTCGGTGGCCAGCCGGCGGTAATCATTCACGACGTTGTCCGCCATCGCCGCGGTCGGGGCGTCCGGCCCCTCCTGGCTCACGAGGATGACCGGCAGGCCGAGCGTGACCGCCCGGCGCACGATCATGGCATCGCGGATCTGGGTGTCGAAGATCTTCGCCGCCTGGGCGACGCGTTTCGCCGCGCGAAACTGGTTCAGGCGCAGCTGCATTCTCATCTTGGGCACCTCGATGTCGGTGCCGGTCTTGATGGAATTGAAAATGACGCCCTGCACCTGGGCGGGGATGCCCATCGAGGCCCGGCGGAAACTCGCCGAGAGCTGGTGGAACTTGCCGAGTTTTTCGATCAGCAGGGTAAACCCGACGAGGCTCAGGGCGTCCGGGTTGATCGGCACGTAGATTTCGTTGGCCACGAACACGCCGCATTGCGACGCCCGCAGGATGTTCGGCGGGCAGTCGAACAGGATGAAGTCGTAGTTGTCCTCGATGCCGGCGAGCTGCTCCTGGAACACGACATAGGGCGGCTTCTTGGGATCGCCCTGGTATTCGTTTTCCAGGTCCACGAGGTTGAACGTGGTCGGGAGGAGGTCGAGGCCTGGCAGGGCCTTCGCCCCGTGCTTGTCCTCGACCACGTCCTTGACGATGAGGTCCTTCACCTGGGCGTTGCCCGGGTCAAAAATGGAATAGAACGATCCCACGCCCTCCGCGTTGATCTTGTTCCAGCGCTCCAGGCGCAGAAGCCAGATGCTGCTGTTCGACTGCGTGTCGAAATCGCACAACAGGACGCGCTTGCCCAGCTTGGCCAGGCAGGCCGCCGTGTTGACGATGATGGAGGTTTTCCCCACCCCGCCCTTGTAGTTGATAAATGCGATTTTGCGCGGCATGCGTGAATCTTCGTAGACGGAAATACCTAGCTGAGCGTCAAAATGCGGCTTGTTATCCACTCCGCGAGCCAAAAACTCGCGCTAAGTTGACGGTAAATACGCACTCGATATTTCCCATGATGCACCGTTCCGAGCCCTGCCTGCAAGAGCGCTATTCACCGGCGGGAATCTGCTTCGGTTGCGGCCCGGCCAACCCCCACGGCTTGCGGATCCGCAGCTTCGCCCGGCCGGACGGTTCCCTGGTCGCCACCTGGCGCTCCGCCCCCCACCACGCCGCCTTTTCCGGCGTGCTGAACGGCGGCATTGTCGGCGCGCTGCTCGACTGCCACTGCAACTGGGCCGCCACCTGGCACCTGATGCAGCGCGACGCCCTCCCCGCCCCGCCCTGCACGGTCACCGCCAGCTACGCCATCAAACTCCCGCGCCCGACCCCGACCGAGACGGACCTCACGCTGGAGGCGCGTGTGGTCGAGTCGCATCCCGACCGCGCCCGCGTCGAGGGCACGATCACGGCAGGCGGACAGGTTTGCGCGACCTGTGTCGGCACGTTCGTGGCGGTCAAACCCGGACACCCGGCTTATCATCGTTGGTGAAAAGCCCCGGTCCGTGAACAAAGGCATCCTCCGCGAGCATATCCTCGCCCAACTTCGCGCCGACCTTGCCCTGCAGGTTGGCGCCGCCCAGCTGGCCCGCGATGAGGCCACCAGCGAGGAGAGCCGGGCCGAGAACCAATACGACACCCACAGCCTCGAGGCCGGCTACCTCGCCGAGGGCCAAGCCCGCCAGGCCGCGGAGATCGAGGAAAGCATCAAGATCATCTCCGCGCTGCCCCTGGCCGATTTTCCGCCGGGCGCACCCATTGCCCTCGGGGCGCTGGCGGAGGTGCACGACGGACGTGGCGACGCCGCCAGCTACTTTCTGAGTCCCCGCGCGGGCGGGCTCGAGTTGCCGTTCGAGGGCCGCAAGGTCCTCGTCGTCACCCCGCAATCACCGCTCGGCCGGGCACTGCTCGGCCGGCAGGCCGGCGACGCCGTGCAGCTGCCCGGCCGGCAGCCCGCCGCCGCCTCCCGCATCGTGGCCGTGCTCTAGCGCCCCGAATCCGGAATGACCGCGAACGCCACGGGCACCGCCATGCGGAAGCGCACCGGGCGGCCGTGAACTTGACCCGGTTCGAACCGCCACTTCGCCACGGCCCGCAGCGTCGGGGCCTCGAAAATGGGCTCGCTCGACCGCACGACGTGCGGGTCCAGCACATGCCCGGCCTCGTCCACCACGAACGCCACGAGGACCTCACCCGGCCGCCCGGCGACCCGGGCTTCGTAGGGATATACCGGGGCGATTTGCGCCCGCGTGCGCGGCGCATGATCGAGGAGCACGCGATTGACCGGCCCCAGGCCTTCAGGACCGATGCGGTCACTACGGGGATCGCCAAACGGTCCGATGGGCAGCGTGGTCATGGGGCCGCTCGGCTTCGGGCTCGGCATCGAGGGCAGCATGGCAAAGTCCGGGTTGTGCTCCAGCGGGGGCAGTTCGGGCAGTTCGAGACGCGCGGTATCCGGCCGGCCGCTGGGCAGCGATGGGCCCGAATCGTCGGTCGCGGTTGACCAGCTTACCTCGATCGGGTCCGGGGGCCGCGGGGTGACCGTCGGGCCGGTGGGATGGGGCCCGATCGCCAACGGATGCGGCGTGCGAAAACCAAAGAGAAAAACGGCGTGCAACGCCATCGCCACCGCCGCCGGAATCACAAATCGTCTCTTCATGAAAGCCTCCTGGTTGAGTGTTCAACAGGAAGACGCCTGAATACCCGATTTATTAGCTAAGTAGCAGCATCTACCTACCCCAGACAATGAATCGCAGTTAGAAATTCACACGATCAGGGTCGGTCGGACCAATTACCTCCCGCCACTTGCTAATGACATATGGCGTATCGACACCTGGCACTGTGAATTTACGCAGGGCTACGTCATAATGAAGGTTGCCACTATTGAAATTGATCGTCTGCGCTGAAATCGCTCCGAATAAATTACCGCTATTCCAAGTAATCGTGCCTCCCGGCAAATAGAACGCACCGTAAAAATCGAAATTCGAAGCAAATGAATGGCCGTTCAAACCACCGGTGCCGATCAATACTAATTTCCGCGGATCCAGTGTTTGATTGTCGATACCCTGGTATAGCGTGCTCGACGGCACATCGAGAGGACCGGTTGTAGAATCAACACATGTGACGAGCCCAGAAAAGTGAATCTCAGCGGAACCAGTCGGCGCGATAATTAGGTGACCGGTCCCGATTGCCGACGAGAAACTAAGGGCGCCCTGCACATCAATGATGACTGGGCCATTGATCGTAAGCGTGCTGCGAAGGCCAAAATCCAGCGCACCCGCTGCATAATAAATTGTCGGCACCGTGTCGCCGGGAACACCGATACTGATATCAGTGTCGACGAGAGGAAGGCTGGGGTAGCCAGGAAAGGAAGTGCTATTGACGGGTCGAGTGCTCGGTTGCGGAATATAAGGACTGCGGCTGACGCGCGTTAAGTCTACTTTAGGCGACGGAATTACCGGCCCCCCTTTGAGGACACTATTCGCTATGTCATACGACCAATTCGGCGTGAG
>CAIQKV010000063.1 GCA_903872505.1 uncultured Opitutia bacterium | reverse complement strand
CTCGGCCATCCGCTCACCGCCGAGCGTGTGCGCCTCCGTCCGTTGCGTTAATCCTCCCTGCGTTACGCCGCGCCGCATTTTCTCCTTGGCGTTTCGGTCCCGCCCCGCGTCCTTGCCTTTCTCCGATGCAACTCACCAAACACTGGGCCGCCACCCTCGAGGACTACGTCATCGACCTTGCCTGGTCGCCCGACGGGGCGCAGCTCGCGGCCGCCGCCGGCTCCGGGCCCGTGTCGCTCTTCGCCGCGGCCGGCGGCGCGTGCCGCCACCAGCTGCCCGGCCATGACAACGGCACCAACTGCCTTGCGTGGCAGCCCGGCGCCGCCGTGCTGGCCACGGGCGGGCAGGACGGCGCGGTGAAGTTCTGGGATCCCGCCGCCGGCCAGCACACCGCCACCGCCACGCTCGGCCCGGCCTGGGTCGAGCACCTCGGCTGGCGGCCGGGGGCCGACTCCAGTCTGCTCTTCGCCGCCGCCGGCAAGAACCTCACCGCCCTGCGGCCCGACGGCTCCGTCGTCCACGCCTTCCCGCCCGCGCCCAAGACCATCTCCGCCCTCGCCTGGCAGCCGGCGGGCGGGTGCGCCGCCGTCGCCTACTTCGGCGGCGTGTGCCTGTGGGACGCCGACGATTTCATCGCGCAGAAGGAGTTCACCTACGCCAACGGCATCCATGCGCTGGTCTGGTCGCCCGACAACCGGTGGCTGGTCTCGGGCAACCAGGATCCGTCCGTGCATCTCTGGATCCCCGCCGAGGACATCGAGCTGCAGATGAGCGGCTACGAGGGCAAGGTGAAGGAACTGGCCTTCGACCGCACCAGCCGCTGGCTCGCCACCGGTGGCGGCCGCGACTGCTGCGTCTGGGACTGCGCCGGGGCCGGGCCGGAGGGCCGCGAGCCCGCCATGCTGCCGCACGAGGCCAAGGTCTGCGCCGTCGCCTTCCAGCACACCCACGGCCTGCTCGCCACCGCGGCGCAGGACGGCACCGTGCAGCTCTGGAGCCCGGAGCGCGCGCAGCCGCTGCGCGCCACCGTGAAAATGCCCGCCGCCGCGACCAAGCTCGCCTGGTCGCCCGATGACGCCCTCCTCGCCATCGGTTCCGCCAAGGGCGCCGTCTACGTGCTCAAGTGCGACGCCTGAGGCGGGTTCCCGCCTAGAAGTCGATGCCCATGTAGAACTTCGTCAGGGTGTAATCCTGCACGCGCACCCCGGGATCGTTCTGGCGCGTCTCATGCCGGATCCCGACCGCGAACGTCTCGGTGAGCTTCTTGTCCAGCTCCAGCTTGTTTTCCCAGCCGTCAATATGCGAGTTCAGCGAATAATAGTACGCGCCGCGCTCCGTCAGCGTCATGCGCCAGGGCAGCTTCCAGTCCGCTTCCAGAAAGACGGACTCGGCCGTCTTCGAGAAGTGCGACTCGGGCGCCGTGGTTTCCCAGACATCGAACACGTTCTCCGCCAACCCCACGCGGAGGTTGCTCCGGGGCGAGGCCGTCACCGTGTAGCCCGCGCCAAACTGCTGCTGCAGCAGGAAGTAATCGCTCGGCACATCATTGATCACGTACGCCCGGTTCCACTCCACTGACGGGCTGTAGATGGAAAACCACCGGTTCAGGAAATCGTGGCGCCACGCGGCGTCCCCCTTGATGGTGTCGGTCGTGGTGACGTGGTCGGTGTCGATGAAGTCGTAGCGCGCAGCCAGCTTCACGTCGTCGTGCTTCAATTTCCGCTCCAGTTTCGCCTCGAGCATCGTGTTGGAGGTATCCGTCGTGCTCTGCATGAGCTGGGTCGAAAAGTTAAACCGGCCGTGCCACTGGCCAAAAAAGCCCTTGAGATCCCGCGCCATCGCCCCGGGCGAGAAGATGGAGCCGCGCGGGGCCACCGGCTCGGCCGCCTCGGCCCGGGCGCGGGCCTCCGCGGCCACGGACTCCGGGTCGGACAGGGTGACCGTGGCGTCGGCGATGGGCACCCGCAGCAAGCCAAACCGCTCCGAGCGGAACAGCCACAGATCCGATGAGCGTTCCACCAGGCGGCCGCGCACCTGGTCACCGTCGTTGAACACCAGCACGTCCAGATTGGCCCCCTCGTCCACGGCCGAGGCCGCCGGCACGAGCGGCGGGGCGGGCTGGGCCGGCGAGGGGTCCAGCTCCGTCCGCGTCGGCTCGCCGGCCGCCAGCACGGCGCACAGGCCGAGCCCGGCGGCCAGCAGAAATCTTGGTGTGGGAGGGAAAAACATCATCACGCTGCTCAGACGCATAACCCATCAAAGTGTTTCAGGAAATTCTCCACACAAATTAATCCCCCATTCATGCCAGGCACGCCGCCAGCGCCGCCCGCAGCGCCGGTTCGTCGAGCTCCCGGCCGATGAAAACCAGCTCCTGCCGCCGGTCGCCGTGCGGCTCGGCCCAGCGCAGCCGCGCCGCCGCCGGGATCTCCGCCTCGCTGATCACCCCGCGTTCGCGCAGCTCCGCCGCCCAGGTCCCGATGAAGTCCTGCTTCACCTGCCCCCCGGCGACCGAGAGGAATCCGATGTCCGCCGCCCGCCCGCCCAGCCAGAAGAACCCTTTCGCGCGCAGCAGGCCCGGCGGCAACCGGTCCGAGAGAAAGGCGTGGAACTTCCCCTCGTCCAGCGGCCGGCGCTCCTGGAACACCACGCTCGTGATGCCGTAGTTCTGCTCGTGCCGCGGGGCGGCCGGTGCCTTCACGCCCGCGCCGGCGACCTCGTCCAGCAGGCGGATCCAGCGCGCCGCCCGCAGCGTGGCCTCCGGGTCGAAGCGCACCCGGTCCAGCAGCCACCCGGCGTCCACCCGGCCCTGCTCGGCGCGCCGGAGCTCGGCGCGTGGATTCAGGCCGCGGAGCACCTGCTCCACCTCGGCGAGCTCGGCCGGCGTGACGGTGTCGCCCTTGTTCAGCACGAGCACGTCGGCGCACTCGGCCTGCTCGACCAGCAGCTCGAAGACGGGCTTCGGCGAGCCCGGCGGTGCGATCCCCGCCGCGGCCGCCTTGCGCTGCGTGGCCAGGAAATGCCCGGCGTCGATCACCGTGACCAGCACCGAGAGCCGGGCGAAATCGCCGACGCCGCGCCCGAACGCGTTGCGCCGCGTGAACAGCCGGGCGATCGCGCGCGGCTCGGCCACGCCCGTCGTCTCGACGAGGATGTGGTCATAGGTGCCGGTGGCGCAAAGCTCGACGATGGCCTCCGCGAGGTCGTCCCGCACCGAGCAGCAGACGCAGCCGTTGCCCAGCTCGACGACGCGTGACGCGCCGGCCGACGCCACGAGCTGCGCGTCGATATTGACCGAGGCGAGGTCGTTGACCACGGCGGCCCAACGCCGGCCCGCCGCCTGGGACAGCAGGTGGCGCAACAGCGTAGTCTTGCCTGCGCCCAGAAAACCGCTGAGGACGGTCACGGGCGGGCGGACGGCAGTGGCGGCAGGAACATTCATCGGACCCCCGAAAGTGACGGGTGGGGCCGGCGGCGGCAAACAAACCTTGCCGGCGGCGGCAGGCCGGGCCAGAATCGGCCCCCGAATGTCGCACCCTGAACCCGAGCCACCGTCCGCCCCCGGGCTGCTGATCGCCCTGACCGGCGCGCCCGGCTCGGGCAAGACGCGCCTGCTCGCCGAGCTGGCCGCGTGGCAGCGGGCCCGCGGCGGCAAGACGGACGGGTTCCTCGCCGCGGCCGGCGAGCGCAGCGCCCCCGACAAGGGCGCCGGCGACTACCAGTTGAAGATGCTGGCCAGCGGCGAGACCCTGCCCTGGGCCGTGCGCGACGAGAGCCTGAACCCGCCGTACCGGTTCGACGAAATCACGTTTTACCGGCTGCAGGACTGGGCCAACCGCCTCGCCCCCGCCACCTCGCTCATCCTGCTCGACGAGTTTGCCAAGGTGGAGGCCCGCGGCGAGGGGCTGTTCCCGCTGTGGCCGGCCATCTGCGCCCGGCGTCCGCGCATTATCGTGATGGCGGTGCGGGAGGGGCTGGTGGAGGCGATCGAGGCCAAGCTCGGCCGGAGCTTCGACCTGAAACTCGACGCCAGCGCCCCGGACGCGCTGGGCCAGCTGGAGCGGATCTGCGACGATTTCGGCGAGTGGACCCGCATCGGCCTGTTTGGCGGCGCCAGCGGCGTGATCGAGGCCGGCCTCGGCTCGGCGCTGCATGCCGCAAAGATTCCGCTGCGCAGCACGTTCCTCTCCGCCCTGCAGGGCGCGATGATGGTCTTTGCCGGCTTCGGGCTCACCCAGCCCGGGCGCGTGATGTGGGTTTCCTTCATCTCGTCCGGGCTCAAGGCCCTCTCGCCCGCCGGCGGCCGGGTGCGCCCGATGCTCGCGATCTTCGTGCAGGGTTTTCTTTTCGGCACGACCGTGCAGCTGCTGGGCTGGAACCTGCTCGCGATCGGGCTGGGCGGTATGCTGATCGGCGTGTGGGCCGCCGTGCAGGGCTTTTTCCTCGAATACCTGATGCTCGGCAATGACCTGCTCCGGGCCTACGACAGCGTCGTCCTGTGGCTCGCGCACCAGTTCCACGTGGCGGCCCCCGGCCTGCCGTGGGTGGTCGGCGGCTGGGCGATCGTGCACGGGGGCATCTGCGCCGCCGTGAACCTTTTCGCCTGGCGGCTGCAGCAGCCGCCCGAAACCATCCGCCGCATCCTCGCGCACGAGGCG
>CAIQKV010000062.1 GCA_903872505.1 uncultured Opitutia bacterium | reverse complement strand
GTCATCGTCCAACCATGCGAATCGATCGACCAAGCAACTGAGATGGACCCGAATTGACGGATACGGGTCAGGGTGATCTGACCCGTATTGTATTCGCCTACATATCGGCATAGACAACCGGTGATTTTTACCTCGGCGTTCGACGTGGTCGGTTGTTCCATTTGACTCATGAGTTCGGCGCCCCGGCTACTCCGTATTGTTCCGTTAGGAAGCGGTATCTTGTTCGGGATAACGTGCCTGACCCCGGCGGTTTGCTTTGGGGGGCTGACTTGGGACAGCCAAAAAATCGAAGTGGCAGCGGAGTTGGAGGAGACGCAGGCGAAGGCGGATTTTCGTTTCAAGAACACAGGGACCAAGGCTGTGACCATCACAGAAATCAAACCCTCCTGCGGTTGCACTGCGGTGGAGTTGGCCAAGCGTACCTATGCGCCGGGCGAGTCGGGTGAGATCAAGACCGTCACCACTTTTGGCGGCAGCTTGGGCACTTTGGAAAAAAACCTCGTGGTGACGTCCGATGACGCCTCGCTCAAACCGGCGACCCTCGTCCTGCGCGTCACCATTCCGGAACTTTTCACCTACAACCCGCGACTTCTGCTTTGGCGACTGAACGAAGATCCGACGGAGCAATCGGCCATCGTTACCTGCCGGAAGGAACTTGCCGGCATCGAAATCAACCCTGACTCGCAAGCAGGAGTAGTTAGCCGGGTTGAGCCGGTGGAAGCCGGGAAGAGCTACCGGATTTTTCTCCGGCCCAAATCCTCGGCCCAGCCGGTCAGCCTGCAGGTTCCCCTCATCGCCCGGCTGGCCGACCACACCACCCGGCCTCTCGTCCTCTACGTGCTCGTGCGCTGAGTCCGCGCGTCGTGTCCGCCATGAAACCCCTGCGTGAGTGCGTTCTGATTCTCGTGTTGGCGACCGTCGCCGCCCTATTGAGCCTGTGGCTCAACCCCAAGCGACCCGTGCTGGCTTGGACAAAGCCCGGCGCAGTTGAAGTGGATCTGAGCGAGGCCACGGGCTGGAGAAAACCTATTCTCTGGGTCGATGCCCGGCCAGCCGAAGCGTTCAACCGGGGACATGTTCCGGGGGCGGTCTCGCTCAACGAGGCGTCGTGGGAGCAGCAACTCCCCGAGTTTCTCGCGGCCTGGAAGCCTGGGACAAGGACCGTCGTTTATTGCGACACCCAAAGCTGCGATGCGAGCCAGTCGCTCGCGCAGCGGATCGATCGCGAACTGCACCTGCCAGACATCTACGTGCTGAAAGGAGGATGGGCGTCATGGTTGCAAACCCATCGGTAAGAACCGTTTTGGAATGGCTCGGCCGGCTGATTCTTGGCGGGACTTTTGTCGTTGCCGCAGTGCTCAAGATCAAAGATCCACCAGCGTTTGTCGCAGCGGTCGAACACTACCGCCTGCTGCCCTATCCGCTGGCACTCGCCATGGGTATCTACCTGCCCTGGCTGGAACTGCTCTGCGGCACCGCCGTACTCATCCGCCGGCTCGAGCAAGGCGCACTGCTGATCCTGACTAGCCTATGCCTTCTCTTTTGCGTTGCGCTCGCCACCGCTTGGTTCCGCGGACTGGACATCGACTGCGGCTGCTTTGGCCATGCCATCGTGTCGTCTTCCTTGTCCCTCGCTCTCGCGCGCAGCCTCACGCTGGGACTCGTCGCGCTCTACCTGCTCAATCGCAGTTGCGCCGATCTCGATCCCTCCCATTCTCGGAACAGAGCCTGACAAGTCGCGTTGCTTACCCGGTTCGTTGCGAATGCCCTCCCTTGAATGTGGACCGCGCTAGCAGGGTTGCCGAGGGACAGCGGATGGAGGGGCGGGACCTTTCGTTGCAGCGTTCGGATGGTAAGGTGCAAGCCACACCCGGCCCCTGCATCGAGAAGCTTCGTCGGGAACCTAGTTCTTAGTAGCGCTGGCACACGCCCCGCTATTGGTTGCCGCTATTCCCATCACACCCGCTCCACGCCGTTACTTTTCTGCAATCACCCCAAGCCCCAAAACCTGAGCACTTCGCTTGGCCCCTTTCTTTCATTGGTTGCCGCTATTCCTGCCCTTCCTCGCGGAAACCAACCTCTGCACGTCCATCATAAACCGTGAATGTTAGTCGTCCGGCCTTTCCAGGTTTGTAAATCTTGCTCAAATCGAACTTCTCAACTCGGTGCTTGCCATCCTCATCCCAACTCAACTCGGTCTGTGCCGTGATGGGATGCGGGTAGAAACCATAACCTGCTCTTTTTACTACCCAACCCCATTCGCAGACGTATTCACCGAAACGGGCCTGTGCGTTTTCCAACTTGTGTGAGGAATGATTGATGATTTCGACATCAACATCGGGTTTCATAGCGGCCAGTCGATTAGTGCCACAACCAGCAAGTAAGATACAAAACAATCCAAACAGCACATGGGTCAGCTTCATGGGTGATAGTAAACTTTACGCACGCGTTTGCCTACAAATAGTTCGGTGATTTTATCATTAATCCAACGCGAGTCATTCGGTCCATTTGGCGTCACGTTGGTATATCGGACACTCAAAGGACCAAATGGGACTTTGTGGCTGCGGCCATCTTGCCACATGCGTTGGAGAGCTTGATTCGCGAGCCCACGATTCTTGCCGTAGCCTCCTCCAACATCGGAGTGTACCGCGCCAGCCATTTCCTCCTCGCGATAGTTTGGATTGGGATTCGGAACCATAGAACCAGCGTTAATAGATGTCAGGGCAAACGTCGGCGTGCGGCGCTCAGCCCCAGCAGTCAGGTGCAACACACTCCCAGTGCCTTGGGGAATTCCAAGATTATAGCCGATGTTCACATCGTTCGGCGCGCCTTCCGACGCCACAGTATCGAAGAGCCCCATCCAGCGAATTGTAACGCAAGAATATGTTTCTTTAAGCCGATTGGCAAAATCACGAGCTTGAGCCGCGCCACGACTAAATCCCGTGATATCGGCGATCAAGTCGCCAGACCGAACAAATTCGCCGGCAACCTCTAACATGGAGCGCTCTCGTTTTTTGCCACCATAACCAAACGCCTTTCCTATCCCATTCATGAGGCCATCATTGGTACCCACGCCGGGTATATACCATTTATTGTCTCCGTTATAACTAATATATAAAGCAAACACATTGCTCTCGTTGTGCTTCGGATAATCCCGATAACCATCGTTGTTGGTCCCATCGAACGCATAGAGGGCGAGTCCAAATGGATCGACTAAAGTGGTAGGCGTGTGCTACCAACCTAATTATAGGCGTAGATTCGCGGTAAATTGGGTAACACTTTTTGGTTGAGGGAGACGGTGATCAGGCCCTGGCAGCGGAGCCAGGTTTCCGCGGCGCGCCGCCAGGCGGCAAGGACGCTGCGGTGATCGATCGTCTCCAGTTGACTGATCCTGTCGATGGCGTGGCCCCGTAGCCACTCAAAAACAGCCAGCCGCGCCCGCTTGGTGTAGCGCACGTGGGGCTGGTGGTAGTAGGCCTCGCAGGCGGTGTGGCCGTGGAGGCTGCGGCGCGGCCGGCAGTTGAGCGCGTGGTGGACGGCGAGCAGGTAGGGCGCGACCGCCGTCGGCTGCCACAGGGCCGGCCGCACGAGGCATTCGCCGAGGGCGAGCTTCATTTCCCGGATGCCCTTTTCAATCGCCCCGTTGTAGCGCGGGTAGCGGGCGGGGCTGTTCAGCGGGATGACCCCGTGGTGCGCGAGCACCACGTTGACCGGCTCGGCGTTCAGCGGGCTGCCGTTGTCACGCTTGAGGAAGAGCGGTGGCCCGTGGCGCCGGAAGAGCTTGTCCAGGTGGGCGGCGACCGCCGGACCCGTCGACTCGAGCGCTGCCAGCGGCGCAAACCGGTACCGGGTGCAGAGGTCCTGCACGGCGTGGACGTAGAGCTTGCGCCCGCGACGGTCCCGGCCCCGCTCGGTCGCATCGATCGCCCACGCCACGTTGGGCGCGTGCCAGCGGACATGCTTGCAGGTTTGGCGGCGGCCGGCGTTCTGCCGGTTCCGCTCCTCCGCCACGAGCCGCGCCAGCGCCCGGCGCGAGATCGACCCCTGATGCCGGGCCTGCAACGCGGTCGTCCCGTGGCTGCGGCGGCGACCGTGGCGCAACGCCGCGATCTCGGCCTGCACCTCGGCCAGGGGCAGCGGCCCGCTCTTCTTCGGGCCGGGCGGAGCGAGCGCAGGCTGCCCCGCGCTCGTCCGCTGCCGCCAGCGCAGGAGCCGCCGGTAGTTCAGCTTGAGCGCTGTACTGGCGGCGTGGGCGCTCAGGCCCGTGCTCTCTTGCAGTTCCTCGATCATGGGGAGGACTTGGGGGATCGTTTGCGCTTTTTTTTAGCGTCCGCTCCCTCCATCGCCCGGAGGACGGCCCGGATCTCCGCCGTCTGCTCCGCGACCTTCAACTTCGACTCGAGCTCTGTCACCCGGGCCGCGAGCGCTGTCTCCACCGCCGACACCGCCGCCGCCGGCCGGCCCGGCGTCTGGTCCTCCAACTGGCGCAGCATCGCCCCCAGGCCGCGTTCCTCCCACTCGTAGTAGGTTTTCCGCGAGACCCCGAGAGCCGTCGCCGCCTCCGTCACCGTCATCAACCCCGCGCGCACCTTGAGGATCACCTCCGCCCGCGCCCGGGCCCCTTGTTTCGTCTGCATGGTTCAGGCATTCGAGCCGGGGGAGGCCGCGGGCGCAACCTCCTGCAGCCGCTCCAGCCGCGCCGTCAGCTTCTCCCGGCCGGCCGCCAGCTGGCGCTTCTGCAGGAGCGCCTTGAGCCGTGGGCTCAAGGCCGCCCCGTCCGTCAGGTTCACGCGGGCTTCCAGGGCCTGCAGCATGCCCTCCATCGCCCGTTCCTGCCACTGCTGGAGCGTGAGGTAGGACACGTCCATCATCCGCATCACCTCGGCCGGTTTCACCCGGTCCGTCCAGACCGCCAGGACCGCCTGCACCTTCTCCGCCGCCGGGTAGTGGGTCGGGGTGCCGCGCGGCCGCCGGGGCCGCTTCTCGGGTTTCGTCGCCGCCGTGATCGTCGCTTCTTTTTTCGAGCTCATAGGTCATCTCCTTTTCATCCACACTGAGTTTTAGTTTTCCCTTCTCGGCCTGCAGCACCACCGACTGCCCGTCCAACCGGCCGACCAGGTAGAACGGACTCTTGGGCTGCCCGCGCAGCGCCATTTCCAGGAGGTTGTCCTGGATCCCGGCCTGGATCGTCTTCCTGAGGTCGCTCGCGATCTCAAAATAACGGTCCGCCGGGCACATCGCGCCGATCCCCTGGTGGGGCCGGCGATGGTTGTAGTACTTCACCCACAGGCGCAGCCGCTCCCGCGCCGATTCGAACGAGTCAAACTGGGCCCGCACCAAAAACTCCTGCCACATCGTCGCCCAGAACCGCTCCACCTTCCCCAAGGTCATCGGGTGCTGCGGCCGCGACACGATGTGCGCCACCCGGTCCTTCTGGAGTTCCGCCGCGAAGCGGCTCTTGCCCCGCCAGCTCGTGTACTGCCTCCCCCGGTCGGTCAGCATCTCCTTCGGCGGGGAGTATTCCCCGGCCGCCACCCGGTACGTCTCGATCACCGCCTCCGCCGTCGGGCTGCGGTACAGGTCCAGCCCGACCACGTAGCGCGAGTAATCGTCCAGGAACGCCACCACGTAGGCGTACTTGCCGCCCAGCCGGAACGTGAACAGATCGCTCTGCCACATCTGGTTCGGGCTCGCCCGCTCGAAGAACCGCGGCCGGGTCAGGTTCCGCCGGGCTTTCGGCGGCCGGTCCATCAGCCCCGCTTCCTGCAGCCGGCGCCGGACCGTCTCCGGGCTGGCCGGCAGGAAGAACAGCCGGCGCAGGGTGTCGGCGATCCGCTTCACCCCGTGCCAGCGGTTCGCCCGCTTCAGCTGGAGGATCTTCTCCGTCACGGCCGCGGGCAGACGGCGCCCCGGCCGGGGCGCCGTCTCCCCCTGCAGTCCGGCCTCCCCGTGCGCCCGGTAATCCCGCAGCCACGCGGACAGCGTGCTCGAGCTCACGCCCGTTTCCTGGCAGACCAGCTCGTGGCTGAACCCTTCCTGGAGGACCAGCCGCACGGCCCTCAGTCGCACCTCAAACGGGTAGCGACGCTGCTTCTTCTTTCCGGCCCGCGGTTCGCGGGCCCCCTTCTTTTCGACTGACTCTTTTCCTTCCATGGTAACACTCCTTCTTGCGATGGAGTGTTACCCAATTAACCCGGGTTCGTGTGTCTATGATCTGGTAGTTAGCACAACTGT
>CAIQKV010000061.1 GCA_903872505.1 uncultured Opitutia bacterium | reverse complement strand
GCCGTCCGCACGCCATCGAGCACCGCCTCCCCGGAACCCTCCTCGACGCGGAAGAACTGGTCGAGATGGTGGACCTCCGCCCCGATCTCCTCCTTGGGCTTCAGCGCCATGAGCACGAGCTGGCAATGTTCGGCCGTGTAAAGCACGCGGCGAAAATCGTCATTCTTGACGGTGAGACTCTCGATATCCTGGACATAACCTTTCATGGTAAATCCTTTTCGTTCTGTGGTGGTTGCGATTCCGAAGCGGCCGGGCCGCGGGTTGGGAAGAACCCTTGCGTCGCGCTTGGCCCGGGAGACGCCACCCAGAGTGCGCCGCCGCGGGTCTTTGCGCCATGGGGTGTAGGCCCACTGGGGCAGAGCGGAAGGGGGCGGTTTTCCGCCCTTGACCGTGCCGGTGCCGGGAGCACTGTTTGGCGCTCCTTCACTGCCTGATGGTGTAATGGTAGCACAGGCGACTTTGACTCGCCTAGTCGTGGTTCGAATCCACGTCGGGCAGCCAATTGATTACCAATGAGTAACGATATTTTCGTTGGGAAAATAAAAATGGCGTGTCCCGTATTTGTCCCGTTATTTTAGCCCGCTGCCTAGCGTCGGAGTTATGCTTGCTGGCTCCTCTCAGTCCTTCATCTTGCCGCCATGACCCTACCCGCCAAACCGGGCGTTCCCCTGAAGGTGCCTGCTGGGAACGTGGCTTCCGTGGCGCAAAAAGCTGAGCCAGTATCCCAGCAAATAAGAATTGAGCTTGGAATCGTGCCGATACGGACGCGTGAAACGTTCATGTTCAATTGGTTTGATTTGAAGAGGATTAAAGGTGGCGTGCAGATTAAGTTGGCGTGGGCTGAACCGGGAAATGACATCCATACTTTCATCCTAAACGATGAAGGCTTAGCTCAACTACGGGGCGCGTCTGAGAACTACCTTAAACTGTTTACTGGCCCGTCTCAGGAAACGTTGGCAGATTTCGGAAAGGGAGACTTACAGCCGCCGATTCTCACGAACTTAGTAAGGTTATCGAGAACGGGAAATTGGGCCGAAATCGTTTTCTCTTTGATTCCAATATCCGATTTGGGTGCGGCTGCTTCAAATCCAACTAAAGTGGCGAAAATTGAACCGATAGGAATCGCGATGGCACATTCAGAAGTGGCCATTCATGAGCTATTCGTCCTGACGTTGTTTGGACTCTGATTCACCCCAATGTCCGCAATTCAACTATCGTTACGTGCTCCGGTTGCCATTGGTGCTTCAATCGCCGCTTTCAATGAAGCTCCGACAACTGCGGCTGATGCCTATGTAGGGGATTTCGTTGTCCAACTAGCTAGCGAAGGAGTCTACTATCACAGCGCCCTCAAGGTTGATGAAGCTGCCGAATCAGAATACCTATCTTCTCCCGCGCCAGAAAAGGCAGAAGAGTGGAACAATTCGAAAGAGCGACGGTTCTCCGACCTCGTAACAGCTAAGGCATTACGAACCGCATCCGAGCAAGACTTGGCAGATTTGAGCGCGCTAGCGATTCGGCGCAGGCGCGCAAAAGAAACACTATCCGCTGAGGATATTGTTTTCGAGTTTAAGCGGAAACAGTGGGCGGCTGCGCTGGAAAAGCAGGTCGCTGGATTCCTCAATTTTACTAATGCCGCGAATCGTTCGAAAAGAAACGGCTAACGCGAAACCGTTCTACACCCGTTGGACTTACCGCAAGGCGCTGCCTTTGCTGCTAAAGGATTTTGAGGAGAGGTGCGCATACACTCGTATCCATTCCAAATCCCTCGGCGGTGGGCGTCAGTTGCACGTAGACCACTTTAATCCGAAGCTAAAGAGTAAGAGCCCTTACGAGAATCTGTTTCCCGCTTATGGCCCCTGCAATAAGGCGAAGGGTGAATCTTGGCCTGTGAAATCGCAATTAGACAAAGGCCTCCGGTTTTTGAACCCGTGCGAAGAAGATGATTATGGTGTCCAAATCTTTGAAGACCCAGATACCCATAAACTGGTTCCTGCCAATCAGGCAGCATCCTACCATATTGACACTTTAGACTTAGACTGCGCGCTTGAGCAGCGTAAGCAGCGAGCCTTAATCCAGCGCATTCTTGATTCTGGAATTGTCAAAGACCCTAAGATGAAGGCTGACATAGAGGAAACTTTGAAAATTTCCATTCCTCCAATCCCTCCTCCTCCGGCGGGCTTTTCTTATCAAATCGTTTAGCTGGTAATTGGAAATGGCTATGATGGATGTTCGTGGCCCATGCTCGCAAACACGAGCGATTCCCGCATTCATCATCAACATGGTCTGAGCGCACGCCTCGCCGCTCACCCTTGCAACTGGCTTCCGTTCCGGTCAGTTTGTCGCCGCAGCATGGCTACCAAAATAAAGAAGAGCGAGTTTGCGGGTGGCGGAATGCTCGTCCAATTGCTCGGCATTGGGCTTATCGTTGTCGGATGCATCACAGGCCCGTTTGGTTTGGTTTTCTTTGGCGGGTGCGGACTGCTCCTTATTATTTACGGCGGGATTAAAGCGAATGTCGTTTTGTGTTCTGATTGTCGCGGAAAAGTAGAAAAAGAAGCGATTGTTTGCCGCCATTGTCGGGCAACCTTCGGTGACGACAGCGGTGCCTCCGGCCCTGAGAAGAAGAAGGGCAGTTCAATGGACTACCACTTTCGCTGAGGCTCAGCGTGTTTAAACGAGCGGGCCGCTAGTGATGGGCTGAAAGAATGGAGCCGGGCGCTTGGGTAGCGCGCTCAGGACTTCCACCCTTCCGCTTTCGATTAGCTCCCGAGCGAGACATGGGCCGAAACCCTCGGCGTTCCCCGTAATGGGCAGGTCGAGAATGTCTCCCGGCGCAACGTAAGTCAGCACGCCGTCTATGAGCCCGAGGGAGATTGAGTCCATGACGCGCACTTGCACGCGCTGACTGAATTTCTGTTCCCTCTTTGGAGAAATTATCCGTCGGCGCGGCGTCGAATCCACGCCGACGGAACCCACTTCGGCGCTGAGCGCCAACGCCTCGTGGGAAATGGAGAGCTTACGCGCCCGCTCCTCAATGGCCGCAAGGCTCAGCCTTTGGGCTTCATGGGCCGCAAGGATGGCGGGCGCGCTGATTGGCTGGCAGAGACGAACACCACCGGCCCCGTCGTTTTCAAATTCGAAGCCATAGTGATGCGGGGTGTGTTGGCTCGTGAACGCCTCCAATTCACGGACGGCGGACGCCATTGCTACGGCGTTTCCCACTTCGCGGGGATGGAAAAAGGGAGCGAGGGTTTTCCTGACTTCGGCAAGGACGTGCCGTTGAATTGCTGCGAGAACCAAGGCTGCGCGGCCCTGCATCGCGCCGAGTTCGGCAATCACTTCGTTGGCGTGCTGAGCGAGATTTTTTGCGGCGCTCTGTGCCCGTGCCTTCGCAATTCCGCCCTCCTGATTTTTGAACACCAGGTCTAGGTTGATTGCGCGGCGTGCCGCCTCATTGGTTGTTTGCGCGGCCATTTTGACCAACTGTTCCGCCTCGGCTGCGGCGCGCTCGGCAATGGCCCTTTCGTCACGGATGGCCTCGTAATCGGCGCGTAATTGCTGAGCGGGAGAGAGGTCGCCAGCGGCAACCGGAGCGGGAGCGGGTTTGTTAGTGTTCATCGAAGAATTTGTCGGGTTCACCTTCAACCTTGCTGCCTATCGGCAAGGAATCGGTGGTTTGCCCTGCGAGGTCATCGGCAAGCGTGCGTTTAAACGCTCCCCGCATGAACTGGCGGACTTCGGCGCGACACGCGTTCAATGAGCGGGGCGGAATCCCATATTGGGCGCAGAGGTCGCTGTATTTCCTCGCGCCGGGGAAAAAGTTCAGGCCGACAAATTCAACGAGAAAGGCGACGAGCCGGGCTTGCACGAATTCGGGTCGCCGTCCGTTAACGACCCATGCCAAGGCCGCAACAGGCCCGTCGCTCTTCCTTCGTTGTTCGTCGCAGTCCATGAACGTTTATGCGGCACAGATGGACTGGCGGCGTTTAAACATCTCCAATTTTGCGGAAATGAAAGTTTGGCTAACTAGCACGGTCACCGGGGGAGGGGGTCTTGCACTTTCAAGCATACCCCCGTGGTAATGGCCCGTAGGGCGGCGAGTGTCGGCCATGAGCGCGGCAGGGTGGGCGATTGCTTGGCCGTGGCGCGGGTTCGTCGCGCAGTTCGTGGCGTGGAGCACGCGATGGCATCGAAATGCGTTAGCGTGGATTTCTGCGCCCTTGCCGTGCGTGCGAAGTTTGACGAAGCGCCCTGCCCTGATTGCTCGCTCGGCAACGGGTCGGGCAATTGTGGCGGTTGCGGTGGGCTGTTCATGGTCACCGCCGCCACCGCCACATCTAAAGATGGTGGCGGTTGGCGTCAGGTGACCTCCATAATTGATTATGGCGAATATGGCGATTATGGCGGTCATGGCTTCACGGCTTCGAAATAGTTGCCGACTTCCCTCACCTTCCCGGCGTCGAGCAGTTCCTTTTTCTTCCGTCGAAAGGTCGTGTCCGACAGTCCTGTGGCTTTTTGCCATTCGGCGTAGCCCATCACGCCGACAAGCTTTGCAAGTGCATCGTCGGCGCTGTGCTTTTCTTTCGCGCCAGCCCGTTTGAGATGGGCGGGATTCAGGCCGTTGTCGCGTTGCCAGCAAGGATGCACCCACCGGACAACGAAAGGCGCGACGGGCGCAAAATTGCGGAGGGCCATTTCAACCGTCATGGCCTCATCTTCCTCGTGAGGCGTGAATGTCAGCATTACGTCACCCCATCGGGCGAACACCCCGCCACCGGATGCCCGGTCAATGGCGTTTTTCATCGAGGCGTCGCCCTTGGCGAAATGGTGAGAGATGGCCAGCGCCGCGCCGTTCAGCCCGCAGAGCCCTTCCAGTTCGGACAGCAGGAGCCCTTGCGAGTCGTTGGAGTTCTCCTCTCCCCCCGAAACGGCGGAAATCTTGTAATGCGGGTCGATGACAACGAGCCCGGCCCCGGTGTGTTTGATTTCAGCGGGAAGCCGTTGTCTCAACTCAGCGAGGGTGACGCGACGCCCTCGAAGGTTCCAAACGTGGAAGTCGGCAGGCGGTTTGATGCCTCGGGCTGAGCAAATCTTTTCGATGCGTTTCGCCGTGGCAAAATCTTGGAGTTCGAGGTTGAGGTAAAGGACGGGCGTTTGAACCGTCTTGAACCCGAGCCAGTCGCCACCGCTGGCAATGGCGATGCTGGCCTCTAATTGGGCGAAAGTCTTGTGCGCCTTGCTCGGGCCGGAAAGAAGCATGGTTCCCCCGCGATAGAGCACGCCGTCAACGAGAACGGCGGGCGTTGGCGGCGGCTTGGCACAAAGGGCCATAGCTGCAACCGGGGCAGGCCAACTTTTTCCGGTAATGGCGACGGCGGCAGCAGCGTCGAAGAGAATCCGCTCGGCCTCGTCCGCGTCACCGTTCTCAAGTTTTTCCTGCGCCCTCGCCAGCTTCGATTTGAGAGCCTTGGCCCTTTCCCGCTCCAACAGTTGGGCAATCGAGGTTTTGGCGCGGAGCGTGGTGCGGGCTTCGGGAATGTATTGGCAGACTCCCGAACGCGAATTGTGAACGAGCAAGTTTTCAGGCGTTGGCTCAACGCCAGCGGCGGCGCAACTTTCGGCGTCTCGCCAAGTCTCACGAAGGCCAGGAGTTTCGAAAATCGCGGCGACAATTCCCGCGCCTTTGGCTTCGTGAAATACCGCAGGGTCAACCGTCAGCGCCCGCACAAGCTCAAGCTCGGCGTCAAATGCGGGCGTCTCCGTCGTTCGAGGCGAAGAATCAGCCTTCATGGTGATAGGTGGAACGCGACTTTTCCAGCAGCGCTTCACGAATACGTTGGAGGGCGGCAATGCGGTGGCGGCGTGAGGCGTTTAAACGCTCCTGCTTTTCGTCGATGGCCCGAAGCTCGTCTGCCAACGCGTCGGCACGGCGTCGAAGCTGGCCCTCGACTTGGGCAACGACGTTGGCGGTGTCGGCGTTCATGGTCAGGTCGCCTGCTTCCCAGCGATAAGCGCGAGGACGCTGTTTTTCGAATACCGGATGGTGCGGGCGTTAATCCGAATCGCCCGAATCTTCCCGGCGCGTGCGAAGTTGAGCGCCGTGTGGCCCGTCTTACATTTCAGCCCAAGCAGGGCATAGACTTCGCGAAAGCCGATTGCTTCGTCGGCGGGGTATACTGCGGGAGTTTCGCCGGGCAGCGCGGCGGAGGAATTTGTTTTCATCGTGCCCCGCAGAGGGGACACGGCTGCGCTACTAGCAATCTCGTTTCACTTTTCGCGGCTAGTTCGGGTTACCGAGCCCTTCGGTAACAATTGAGCGCGAGCCCACGGTTTCAGCCGTGCTGATTTCCACTTACTGAAAAGCCGCTTATTTGGAAAAGTGGGGTGGCCGCGCTCACGCAAAATCTCGTTCATCCTCTTGAAGTCGCTACCCCTAAAAATATCAGCGGGACGGCGAAATTCCTCTTCGACGGTTTTGAGGGCCGCTTTGACAGCTTCGAATTGGTCACGAGTCATGGCGCGGTTTTTCTCTGTGCCCTTGTTCATCGATTCCAACGCGGGCCACGCGATTGCCATGCCCAACGAGTCGGCGGCAATCAGTCCCAATTCCAGCGCGGCCCACGGCAAATCTTTGCTGGCAAGGCGCAGGGCTTTTTCGGCATGGCTCATCGCCATTCGTGCAAACTTGGATTGAACGTCAGACCTCCCGTAGCGGAGAATTTTTCCTGCGATGGCGATTATCCGCAGAAGCCTAACGCGAGCTTGTTTATTCGCGTCCGGCTCGGCCAACTGCGTCGGCTTCCAGAACGTCGGCGGTTCAAACAGGAAGTGAACCGGGCGGGATTTCTTGGGCGTTTTCATTTGGCATCTCCTTTCGCGGCCTCGCGGGCCTTGGACACTTCATCATCGGGCGGCGTCAGGGAAACGACGACGCGCTTGGTCTTGGCGATGTAAGAGCGGGACGTGGTGGACACGTCGCCATGCCCGAGGAAGCCGCGTGCCTGTTCTACGCCGTGAGCTTGAAACACAAGCGAGCCCGCGAGCTTCCGCAGGACGTGAATCGGCATATTGTCTTTGATGCCCTTCCCGCGCAGCCACACCGTCAACCTGTCCCAAGTGAAGTGTGGCGAAGAGTTGGCGCGGTAGCTCTTGAACGTCGAAACCTGCGGACGATATGCCCCGCCCTTGAGCACGAAAACCGGGTCGGGTTTGTTCCGCTTGGCGCGCCGGATGATTTCAACCGCAACGCCGTCGATTTCGATTTCCCGAGCGGCTTCCTCAGACTTGGGCTCAAAGTATTCCGTGGCCTGAATCCGAATGACGCCGTGCTCCAAATCCACCTGCGCCCAAGTAAGTGCGTCGGCCTCAGACTTCCGCAGCCCGGCCAGCAAGCAGAGCGAAAACGCGAGAAATTCCTCGGGAGCCTTCTTTTCCAGTTCGGCGCGGGCGGCAGCGAAAAGCCGTGAGGCGTCAACCGTCGGGATGAATCGCTTGTAGCTCTTGCCGTAGGACACTCCTGCGAACGGGAGAGGGTTCGGCAGGGTGATTGCCTTCCCGAGCCCCGCCGCGAGGTTTTCTCGGGAGAAAACGGCGCGGGCGAGACGGATGATTGAATCCGCCGTGACAGTCGCACGGCGGCGCTGTTGCGGGTCTGACTTCGTTGCCGCGATGCGCTCGGCCTTCCACCTGTTCACCGCCTCCGCCGAAAAGGCGCTCAGCCGCACGGCCCCGATTGCCGCTTTCCAAGCGTTCGCGCTCGCATTGGAGCGGGACAGGTAATGCTTCGGCCTCTTCACCTTGGCGATTTCCCCCGCGATTTGGCGCAGCCGCTTGGCGTATCCTGCGAAGGACGCCGAGCGAACGGTGGCAAGCTTCTCGGCGGCGGCGATGGCCTCGGCAACCGTGGCAACCTCAAGGGGGCGCTTGTCGGGAGCGATTTCGGCAAGCAGCGCCGGAAGCCCGATTGCCCGCATCCTCACCCAATAGTCACGCGCCCTCCCTGCGGCGGTCAGCCTATTCGGGGTGTCGAGGGAAACCCAAGCGTCCCGCCCGGCTTCACGAAAGCGGACGTAAAGCTCAGGGGTTGGCCTGCCGCGAATCACCCTCGGGCAAACCTTCGTTTTCCAGAAATCAACGGAGGTCTTGGCTTGGCGCTCGGGAGAATTGTGTCCCGTTTGTGTCCCACTTTCTGACTTCTCAAGGCTGTTTTCGGCTTCGTTTGGTTTCGCTTCCATATTTGGTTTCTCCCTCGTAAATCCGTGGTTTGTGCGACGCTTACGGAAAAAGAGCGAAGTTTATGGAATCCGCAAGGGGATAACTTTGACTCGCCTAGTCGTGGTTCGAATCCACGTCGGGCAGCCAATTTGCACGGCAAATTGGCGGCCGGTTGGAGTTAGGGGTGCAGGCTTGCTGCGTCCGCCGATGCACCCCAAGGCGCTCAGACCGGGCGCAGCAAGCCTGCGCCCCTACGTATATGCTAAGCTTACGGGTCGGGAGACCCGGGCCACGGGCAAACGCGGCGCGGCGCGGTAGGCCGCCTGCTTGCAGGCGCTTTGCCTGAATCGAGCTGGTAGCCACGAGCGTGAGCGAGTGGAGGTTCGACCACTCGCTCACGCTCGTGGCTACTTCGGAAGCGCGAGCAAGCTCGCAGCCTACGAGGTGACCCTCACTTCGTGGCCACCACGAAGGGCCCGAAGAAGCCCGCCTGCGTCGCGGGGAAGCGGCCGTGGATCCGGACCCCCTTGTCCTCGTGCTCCTGTTCCCGGATGGAGCCGAGCTGGTGGAGCTTCGCGATCACGTCGTAGCGGTCGTGGGGGACGAGCAGCTCGGTCTCGCCGGTGGTGTCGGCGATGAGCTCGATGCAGCGCTCCTCGAGCCCGTCGAGCCCGGCCTTGGTCAGGGCGCTGACGAAGAGCGCATCCGGCACGAGCTGGCGCGCGCGGCGCTTCATCGCGGCATCGGCGGCGTCGACCTTGTTGAAGACGGTGATGATGGTCTGGTCGCCGGCGCCGAGCTCCTCCAGCACGCCGAGCGTGGTAGCGTGGTGCTGCTCGAAGTTCGGGTTCGTCACGTCGACGACGTGGATCAGGAAGTCGGCGACGATGACCTCCTCGAGCGTGGCCTTGAACGCCTCGACGAGGCCGTGGGGCAGGCGGCGGATGAAGCCGACGGTGTCGGTGACGAGCAGCTTCTGGTTGCCGCGCAGCACGAGGGAGCGCGTGGTCGGGTCGAGCGTGGCGAAGAGCTTGTCCACGGCGAGCACGTGGGCGCCGGTGAGGGCGTTGAGGAGCGAGGACTTGCCGGCGTTGGTGTAGCCGACGATGGCGGCGGTGGGGACAGGCACGCGCAGCCGGCGGCGGCGCTGCACGCCGCGCTGCTGGACGACCTCGGCGAGCTCGACCTTGAGGTGGGCGATGCGGTCGCGCACGAGGCGGCGGTCCTGCTCGAGCTGCGTCTCGCCCTCGCCACCCATGGCGCCCTTGCCGCGCTGGCGGGAAAGGTGGGTCCAGGCGCGGGTGAGGCGGGGCAGGGAATACTCCATGCGGGCGAGCGCGACCTGCAGCACGGCCTCGCGGGTGTGCGCGCGGTCGGCGAATACCTCGAGGATGACCTCCTCGCGGTCGATGACGGGCAGGCCGGCGAGTTCCTCCCAGTTGCGCTGCTGCGCGGGCGAGAGGTGCTCGTCGAAGACGATGACGTCGGCGCCGTCGGCCTTGGCGAGGTCGGCGAGTTCCTTGGCCTTGCCGCTGCCGAGGAGCAGGGCGGGGGTGGGCGCGCGGAGGTTGACGAGGGTGGTGCGGACGACGTCGATGCGGAGATTCTCGACCAGCTCCTTGAGCTCGCCAAGGAGCTCGTCCGCCTCGCCGGCGGGCATCGCGTGGGTCTGCACGCCGATCAGGAACGCGCGCTCGAGCTTGGTGGGCTTGTCGGTGAGAAAATCGGCCATCGGGAGGAGGGAACGTGACCTGCCGCGGGGGCGCGGTCAACCGGCGGGTGGGGATAGTTGGGGGCGGGGTGGAACGCGTTGTCCCTAACGCGCCGTCATGTGATCGAACCCGGCGCGTTAGGGATAACGCGCCCTACCTCATACATCGGACCTCACGCGGCCCGTTCGACAGGCTCAGGGCTTATTTCGCGTGGTAGATGACCGGCGTCATCTTGCCGTTCATCACGGCGCCGACCTCGACGTCCGCGGCGAAGGCGGCGCGGTCGCCCTCGCGGGCCTTGGTGTGCGGCGCGACCAGGCGCATGTCCTCGTCGATGTAGATGATGGTCATGACGGCGCGCGGGGTCTTCGTCGTGTTCGGGCCGGCGCGGTGGAACGTCCACCCGTAATGGAAGCTGACCTCGCCGAGGTCGAAGGGCGTGTCGTTGACCGGGTAATTCTGCTCCTTGAGCGAGCGGCCGATCCGGACCTCGCTCTCGTCGCTGATGGCGAGTTCGCGTCCCGCCTCGAACCGGTGGCTGCCGATCGAGAAGGCGAGCGGGCCCATCTCCATCGGCACGGCCTGCAGGGGGATCCAGACGGTGATGCTGTTGGCGCTGCTGATCGGCCAGTAATACTGGTCGGCGTGCCACGGGGTGATGCCGCCGCCGGCCTCCTTATAGAGCGCCTGGTCATGGTACATGCGCACGCCGCGGACGCCCATCAGCTCGGTGGCGAGGCGCGCGAGGCGCTGGCTCCAGCAGAATTCCTTCACCGTCTCGTTCTTGGTCCAGATGTTGCCGACCTGGAGAAAGGCCTTGTTGTAGGTGTCACGCTGCTCGATCGGCAGGTGCATGGTGTTGAGGCGAAACACCTCGGGGGTGATGACCTTGGCGTAGTGGGCGATCACCTCGGGCGAGAGGACGTGTTTCAGCTTGATGAAGCCGTCGCGGCGGAACTGCTCGATCTGGTCCGCCGTGAGCCGGTAGGGGGAGTCGATGTCAGGTTTCGCCATGGCCGAGTGCTGTGCCGCAACGGCCGGCTCGCAGCAAGCCCGCACGGGAGTCGGGGTCATGAAAATTCATCCCGCACCGCCCGCAACCCGGCTGGGCGCCATGCCGCCGGCCGTTAAACCCCGGTAAAACGGGCAATTCCGTCAGCTTTACAAAATTTTGACAGAAGGGTGCTTGAGCGCCCGGCGAGAGTTGCCAGCCTCTTGGCCGGCAATGACCAAGCGCAAAATCCTAGTGATCGACGACGAGGCGGACATCTGCGAGATGACCAAGCTCCTGCTGGAGCGCGCGGGCCATGAGGTGGCCTGCACGACCGACAGCCGGCTGGCCCTGCGCCTCCTGAGCGAGCAGCCGTTCGAGGCCGTCATCACGGACATGCTGATGCCGGACAAGGACGGGCTTGAGGTGATGGCCGATGTGCGCCGGAGCCATCCCGGGGTCCGCATCATCGCGTCGTCGGGCGGCGGCCGGGTCTCGAGCAACAGCTACCTGCACATTGCGCAGAAGAGCGGCGCCCATGCGCTGCTGGCCAAGCCTTTCACGTATCCGGAACTGGTCGCCTGCGTCGAGGCGGCGTTCCAGACCGCCCCCGCGCCTGCGACCAAGCCCGCGGCGTGACCGTCTGGCGGGCGGTGGGGCGCGTACTTGCAGGCGCCATCGGATTTTGAATTGGTAGCCACGAGCGTGAGCAAGTGGTCAAACCTCCACTCGCTCACGCTCGTGGCTACATCGAAAGCGCGAGCCCTGCGACAGGCTCTGGGCCCTGAGCTTGTCGAACGGGCAAGCTCGCAGCCTACGGAATGGGCCACCCTACCGCGCGAACAGCACGCAGACCGGCAGCGGCACGTGCGCCGTGTGCCCCGTGGGGGTCAGGCGGCCAGTCGCGGCGTCGACGCGCAGCACCGTGAGCGAGTCGGAATTCTGGTTCGCGCACACCAGCCACGCGCCGTCGGGTGACAGCGAGAAACTCCGCGGGTTTTTCCCGCCGCAGGGCGTGATCTCGACCGGGGTGAGCCGCCCAGTGGCCCCATCGATCGCGAACACGGCGATGCTGTCGTGGCCGCGGTTGGACGCGTACAGAAAACGGCCGTTCGGATGGACCTGGATTTCCGCGCCGGAGGAGGCGCCCTTGAAGTCCGGGGGCAGCGTCGGGAGGGACTGCCGCGGCGTGAGTGCGCCCGTGGCGGGGTCGTAGTCGCAGGCGACCACCGTGTTGCCCATCTCGGTGATCGCGTAGACGTGGCGGCCGCCGGCGCCGAATGCGAGGTGCCGCGGCCCGGTGCCGGGCGCCGTGGCGGCGAAGGGCGTCGCGGCGGGCGCGAGCAGCGCGCGGGCCGCATCGAGGCGGTAGGAGAAGATCCGGTCGAGCCCGAGGTCGCAGACGAGGACGAACCGGCCGTCGGGCGAGAGGTTGACGCAGTGCACGTGCGGCGACGTCTGGCGCACGGGATCCACGCTGTGCCCGGAGTGCGGGATGACGTGGGGCGCGCCGAGCGTGCCGTCGGGTTGGAGTGGAATCGCGGCGACGATGCCGGTGTGGTAGTTGGCCACGACGAGCGCGTGTCCGGTGGGATCCACCGCCAGGTGGCAGGGCGCGACGCCGCCGGAGGACTGCGGCGCCTGCAGCGGCCGGAGAGTGCCGGCCCCGAGGTCGGTCGCAAACGCCGCCGCCATCGCGGCGGACTCGCTGGCCGCGTAGAGAAATTCCTGGCCGGGGGAGAGCGCGAGGAACGACGGATTGGGCGTGGCGGCGGCGAGCACCGGGGCGGATAGCGCGCCGGTCGCGGCGTCGAGCCGGACGGCGTAGATGCCCTGGCTCGTGGTGCGCGTGTAGGTGCCGATGAAAATCAGGGGCCCGGCGGCGGAGGCTGGCAGCGTCATGAGGAGGAAAAGCAGGGTGCGCATGCGGGGGCGCGGCTCAGGCCGAGGCGAGCGCCTCCTTGAAGTGGCGGCGGCACATCGGCAGGTAGCGGTCGTTGCCGCCGATCTCGACCTGCGCGCCCTCCTTCACCGCGCGGCCGTCGGCGTTGATGCGGAGGTTCATCGTGGCCTTGCGCCCGCAGTGGCAGATGGTCTTCAGCTCGGTCAGGTTGTCGGCCAGCGCGAGCAGCGCGGCGCTGCCGGGGAAAAGCTGCGCCTGGAAATCCGTGCGCAGCCCGTAGCAGAGCACGGGAATCCGCAGCAGGTCGGCGACCTCGGTCAGCTGCTCGACCTGCGGCCGCGTGAGAAACTGGGCCTCGTCCACCAGCACGCAGGACACCGGCAGGGTGGAGTGGGTGGCGCGCACCTGCTCGAGGAGGTTGTCCCCGGGCTGGAACGCGATGGCCTCGGCGCCGAGGCCGATGCGCGACTGGACGCGACCGGGCCCGGTGCGGGTGTCGATGGCGGGGGCGAACAGGAGCGTGCGCATGCCGCGCTCGCGGTAGTTGTAGCTCGACTGGAGGAGCGCGGTGCTCTTCCCGGCATTCATCGCCGAATAGTAGAAGTAGAGCTTCGCCATCGGGCGCCAACTTTGGGAACCGGCGGGAAAAAAGCCAGCGCGCTCAGCGCAGGGCGGCCACGGTGGCCGTCTCGAAGGCCGACTGGCGGCGCTTGAGCTCGGCGGCCTGCCGGTGCTGGGACAGTTCGGAGAGGACCTCGTCGAGGTCCCGTTCCTTCACGTAGTGCGTCAGGGCGTGGACGCGCAGCTGCCGCCAGTATTTCGCCAGGATGGTCTTGCCCGCGTCGAGGCAGGCCTCGTGCACCTCGCCGCCCTCGCGCAGGACCGCGATCATGCCCGCGGCGCAGAACGCGCGGGCCTCGGTCTCGCAGAGCTGCATCTCCTCGCAGATCCGGCTGTCGGACAACTTGGCGAGATGGTCGACCCAGGCGGCGGTGCGGAAGGCCGGGGGCTCAGGCAGTTGGAGGGCGTCGGCCTGGGCGTCGCAGAGCGTGACGAATTCCTTCCGGACCTCGAGGACGCCGGCGATCCCGGCCTCCATGGCGAGGACGGTGGCGCGGAGGTTGATGAGGGCGCGCTGCCGGGTCTGCCGGGCGAGGGAGGCCGAGGGCTTCAGCGCGGCCGAGGGCTTGATCGTCACGTACAACGCGTGCGCGTCGCGGGCGAGGGCCACGGCCAGCTCATGCAGGGCCTGGATGGCGTGCTCCCACCGGGTCACGACCTGGCAGGCCTCGTGGCAGCAGCGGTAATCCGGGCTGGCCAGCGGCAGGTAGTCCTGCAGCGCCTTCTCGACGGCGCCCCTCAGCCACTCCTCGATCTGACCGATCTGGTCGAGCCGGGCCTGCAGGCCCGCCTCGTTGTCGAGGGCCGCGCGCAGGGAGGTCTTGAACGTCGTGCGGGCCTCGCTGGACGCGAGCATGCCAAACGGGGGCCGGGTGGTGAGGATCTGCTGCTTGGCGGTCTGGATCTTGTCCAACTCCTCGGTCAGCGAATTCCGGCAGAGAGTGGCATAGGCCTCGTCCTGCAACAGTGCGGCAATCTCAGCAGGTAGGGGGGCGTTCATGGTTGCGGACCGTAACTTATTCTATGGCAAGCAACGTTTGGGGCGTCAATCCATCGCGCAGTGGATTATTACGCAGGCGCGAGCCGCGGGGGCCGGTCCGGGGAATTGCGGCGGCGCAGCGGCCGGGGCAAGCGCCGGCCGGGCCCGGCCCCGGCGCCGGCAACGCGATGCTCGACGGCGCGCCAAAACCTCCCGTAAACTCCGGCGTCCCCCCCAAGTGCCTGCCTCCGGACGGTCCCGGCTCCCCTGCATGAACCTTGAATTAACCGCCCCCATCACCCGTTGGGACGAGGCCATCCCCCTCGGCAACGGGCTGCTCGGCGGTTTGCTCTGGGGCGAGGGGAACACGCTGCGGCTGTCGCTGGACCGCGGCGACCTGTGGGACGAGCGGCCGGCGCCCGGCAACCCGCTGGGCCAGTTCACCTATTTCCGGATGGCGGAACTCGTGGCCCAGAAGAACAACGCGGCGATCACGGAGATCGTGGACCGGCGCGGCTACGACCAGCCGCACCCGACCAAGATCCCCGCCGGCCGGCTCGAGCTGGAATTTGCCCCGGGGACGCAGGTCGCCTCCTTCGCGCTGGATCTCGCGACGGCGACGGGCCGGGCGACGTTTGGCGGCGGCGGGCGCACGGAGGTTTTTTTCAGCGCGGTCCAACCCGTGGCCCTGATCCGCATCTCCGGCACGGTCTTCAAGGCGCTGCGGCTCCTGACGCCGGCCTCGATCGGGCGGCTGGGTTTTCCCGCGGCGGAGCACGGCGCCGACGGCCCGGCGCACTGGTTCGTCCAGCCGACCGCGGAGGGTCACCGGATCTGCCTCTACGCCTCGATGCGCCAGATGGCCGACTCCGCGCTGCTGGCCGTCGCGGTCACGTTCACGCCGGCGGACGGGGTGCACGTGCTGGGCGTGGCCCGGGCGCGGGTCGAGGCGGCGCTGGCGGCGGGTTACGTGGGCGCGCACAAGCTGCACGCGGAGTGGTGGCGGGGTTTCTGGGCGAAGTCCGCGGTCTCCCTGCCGGACGAGGACGTGCTGCGGCACTACCAGTTCGGCCAGTATCTCTACGGCTCCGCCTCGCGCCCGGGCTCGCCGCCGATGCCGCTGCAGGGGGTGTGGACGGAGGAAGACGGGGAGCTGCCGCCGTGGAAGGGCGACTACCACCACGACTTCAACACCGAGATGACCTACCTCGGCTACCAGGCGGCGGGCCGGTTCGACGAGGGGCGGACGTTTCTGGATTTCATGCACGCGCGGCTGCCCGCGTTCCGGCAGTTTGCCCGGAAGTTTTTCGAGGCGCCCGGCGCGGCGGTGCCCGGCGTGATGTCGCTGGCCGGCCAGCCGCTCGGCGGCTGGGCCCAATACAGCCTGTCGCCGGTCAACGGCGCGTGGGTCGGCCACCTGTTCTACCTGCACTGGCGCTTCACGCGGGATGACAAGTTTCTCCGGGAGGTCGCGCTGCCGTGGTGCCGCGAGGTGGGCGAATGCCTCGCCGCGCTCATGGGGCCCGACACCCGGGGCGTGCTGGTGCTGCCGCTCTCGTCCTCGCCCGAGGCGTGGAATTGCGACCAGCGCGCCTGGGTCGCCCCGAATTCCAGCTACGACATCGCCTGCCTGCGCATGCTGTTCCTCGCCCTGCAGGAAATGTCGGACTACCTCGGCGGCGACGAGGACGAGCCGGCGCGCTGGCAGCGCCTCGCGGTCGCGCTGGGCCCGCTGCCGGTCACCGACCGCGGCGTGATCAAGCTCGCGGCGAACGAGGAGCTGGCCTTCAGCCACCGGCATTTCTCCACGCTGATGGGCATCTACCCGTTCAACCTGCTCACGATCGACGGCCCGGAGGCGGAGCGGGCGATGATCCGGCGCAACGTCGCCGAGGTGGACCGCCTCGGCGTGCGCGAGTGGAACGGGTGGTCCTACGGGTGGATGGCGGCGCTGCGCGCCCGCATCGGCGAGCCGGAGCCCGCGCTCTGGCACCTGAAGTCCTACCTGCACGCGTTTGTCTCGCGCAACGGGTTTCACGTCAACGGCGACCTGACCCGGTCGGGTTTCTCCGCGCTCTATCGCACACCGTTCACGCTCGAGGGCAACCTGCTCGCCTGCGCGGCGGTGCACGAGATGCTCCTGCAGAGCTGGAGCGCGGCGCCCGGCTCGGCGGGCTGGGGGTGGGGGCCGATCCGGGTGTTCCCCGCGATGCCGTGGAGCTGGCACGACGCGGCGTTTGCGGACCTTGCGGCCGACGGCGGCCGGCGGGTCTCGGCCCGGCGCGAAAACAACGCCACCACCTGGCTGCGGATCACGGTCACGCACGCGGGCGAGCTGCGCATCCGCGACAATTTCGGCGGCCGCGAGCCGCAGTGGTCGCGCAGCGGGGGGAAGAAAATCGGCGCCGACTTTGTGTTCAACCTCAAGGCCGGCGAGGTCGTCGAGGCGACGCTGCCGAAACCCGCGGCCGTGCCGCCCGCGCCGGCCGGCGCCTTCCTCGACGAGGTGCCCGCCCCGCCGCCGGACCTGGGCGTGGCGATGTATCCCTGATGCCACCCGCCCGGGACCAGGCATGAAACCCGCCTTGCGCCGCCTGCCGGCGGCCGCCCTATGCGCCCTCACCCTCCTCACCGCCATGCCTGCCGCTGAACGCCCCGGGGTCACCCGGACCGAATGGCTCGGCTGCGTGCGGCTCGACTTCGTGGTCGAGGGCCGCTCCGCGCTGCTGATCGTCCCGGCCGCGCCGGCGCCCGGCAAGCCGTGGATCTGGCGGACGGAGTGGTTCGGGGCTTTCCCGCAGGCGGACCTGGCGCTCGTCGCGCGCGGCTGGCACGTGGGCTACCTGGACGTGAAGGACATGTATGGGAATCCGCGCTCGATGCAGTTGCTGGATGCCTACTATCGCCGGGTGACGCAGGATTACGGCCTGGCGCCGAAAGTGGTGATGGAAGGCTTCAGCCGCGGCGGCATCTACGCGTACAACTTTGCCGCAAACTGGCCCGGGCGCGTGGCGGCGCTTTACCTCGATGCCCCGGTGCTGGATCTAAGAAGCTGGCCGGGCCCGCAGCATCCCCTGTGGGCGGAGTGCCTCGCGAGCTACGGCGTGACCGAGGCGCAGGCGGCCACGGCGCAGCTCAGCGCGCTGGACCGGATCGAACCGGTGGCGCGGGCGGGGATTCCGATTTTTGGCGTGTCGGGCGATGCCGACGAGGCGGTCGCCTACGAGGCCAATCTCGCGGAACTGGTGCGGCGCTATCGCGCGGCCGGCGGGTTGATCGAGGTGGTGATCAAGCCCGGCGGCAAGCACCACCCGCACAGCCTGGCCGACCCCGCGCCGATCGTGGATTTCCTCCTCCGGCACGCCCGCAACTGACCGCCGGCCGCTCAGCGCCGCCGGGCGCAGATCGCGTGGCGCGGGCAGGTGACGAGGTGGTCATTCACCATGCCGCACGCCTGCATGAAGGCGTAGCAGATGGTGGGGCCGACGAACTTGAAACCGCGCGCGAGCAGGTCGCGGCTGAGCGCGTCGCTCTCCGGGGTGCGGGCCGGGAGCCGGGCCAGCGAGCGGCGCCGGTTCACGATGGGCCGGCCGCCGACAAAGGCCCAGAGGTAGCGGTCGAAGCTGCCGAATTCCCGTTGCACGGCGAGGAAGGCGCGCGCGTTGCCGATGGCCGCGGCAATCTTGAGCCGGTGGCGCACGATGCCGGCATCCGCGAGCAGGGCGGCGGCCTTGCGCGCATCGAAGCGCGCGACCATCGCCGGGTCGAAGCCGGCAAAGGCGCGGCGGTAGTTCCCGCGCTTGTTCAGGATGGTGGACCAGCTGAGCCCAGCCTGCGCCCCCTCGAGGATCAGCAGCTCGAACAGCGCGCGATCATCGTGCAGCGGCACGCCCCACTCGGTGTCGTGGTAGGCGATGTTCCCGTCGGTCCGGGCCCAGGGGCAGCGGGCGGTGGTCATCGGAGGGGCCGGCCGGTCCGGAGCTTCGTGACGGCGTCCGATTCCGCGCTCAGCGCATCCGGGCGAAGGTCTTCTGCAGGAGCTCGAGGTCGCTCGCGTTTTTCGTCTTCTCGCGGGTGTTCGCGATGAGCTTCTGCTCGAGGGCGTTCTTCGTCGGGCGGGTCTTGTTCTCGTAGTACACGCCGAACTTGCCCGGCCAGGGCTCGAGCGCGAGCTGGAAGGCCGCGAGCTCGTCCGTGGGGTCGTGGCGCGCGGCGTCCTCGGGCGAGCCGTCGTGCTGCTTCAGCTCGATCGTCTGGAACTTGCCGCCCTTGCGCGGGATGGAGGCGTCGAACGCGCCCTCGAAGAACTCGACGCACTCGGAGAGGATCTCGACGACGGAGAAGCCGTCGTGCTGCGCGGCGCGGAGCATCATCTCGACCATGTGGTTGACCTGCGTGGCGTGGCTGCGGGCGACGAAGGTGGCGCCGCTGTTGATCAGCGTGCGCATCGGGTTGATCGGCTGGTCGAACGAGCCCCACGGGTCGGTCTTGGACTTGAAGCCGAGCGGCGAGGTGGGCGAGGTCTGCTTCTTCGTCAGGCCGTAGACGGAGTTGTCCATGATGACGTAGGTCAGGCGCGGGTTCTTGCGCGCGGTGTGGACGAGGTGGTTGCCGCCGATGGAGAAGCCGTCGCCGTCGCCGCCGAAGACGAAGACGTGCAGGTCGTCGCGGCCGAGGCTGATGCCGACCGCGAAGGGCAGGGCCCGGCCGTGGATGTAGTGGCCGCCGTGCGAGTTGACGAAATACGGGAAGCGCGAGGAGCAGCCGATGCCGGCGAAGGTGACGATCTTCTCCTGCGGGTAGTTGAGCTTCTCGAGCACCTTGTAGAAGGAGGCGAGCACGGCGAAGTCACCGCAGCCGGGGCACCACGTCGGGTGGTCGGCGGCGAGAACCTTCTTGGTGAGCGGGGGGCGGGGCGGGGCGGAAACAGCGGGAGCGGACATGACGGGATGGAGGAGTGAAGGGTGGAGGGTGGTGGGGCTCAGGCGTCGGCGAGGACGCTGTGTGCGCGGGCGCCGGTCTTGATGCTGGTGATGCCGAGGTTCTTGGCCACGAGCTCGACAATCTCGCTGACGCGGAAGGTCAGACCGTCGGTCTTGGTGATGCTCTGGATCGCGGGGTTGCAGTAACGCGCCCGGAGCAGCGTGGTGAGCTGGCCGTAGCCGTAGAGGCCCTCGTCGTTGATCTCGATCACGCGGATGTGCTTGTAGTGGGCCATGATCTGCTCGAGGTCCGAGCGCAGCGGATGGATGTGGCGGATCTGGAGGTGGCCGACCTTGAGACCGGACGCCTGCAGGCGTCCGACCGCCTCGTGGATCGGGCCGAAGGTGCAGCCCCAGCCGAGCAGGAGCAGGTCGCCGGACTGATCGCCGAACACCGGGGGCGCCTTGTAGGTGGCGGCCACGGCCTTGATCTTCTCGCGGCGCTTGACGGTCATCTGGGCGTGGAGCGCGGGGTTGGCGGACGGGTGGCCGAGCTCGTCGTGCTCGAGGCCGGTGACCGTGGGATACTTGCCGTCCTCCATGACCGAGCCCGGGGGAGCGTGGCGGGTCGGGCCGCTGAGCGGGTAGGGCTTGAAACCGATGGGGCGGGGGCTCAGGTCGGCCTTGACGGTGACCATGAGGCGTTCCAGGTCGGGCTCGTCGAACGCCTCGATGCGGGTGGCGAGGGCCTGGTCGGTGAGAATGATGACGGGCGTGCTGAACTCCCGGGCGAGGCGGGCGGCCTCGAGGGCGGTGTAGAAGCAGTCCTCGACCGTGCGGGGCGCGAGCACGACGCGGGGGGCGTCGCCATGGCTGCCGTAGATGGCCTGCATCAGGTCGCTCTGCTCGATGTTGGTGGGCAGGCCGGTGGACGGGCCGCCGCGCTGGACGTTGACGACGATGAGCGGGATCTCGGCCATGACGGCCCAGCCGAGCGCCTCGGCCTTGAGCGACAGACCCGGGCCGGAACTGCCGGTGACGGCGAGGTTGCCGCCGTAGGAGAAGCCGAGCGCGGTGGAGACCGCGGCGATCTCGTCCTCGCACTGCACGAAGAGGCCGCCGTATTTCGGCAGCTCGACGCGGAGGGTTTCCATGATGGAGGACCAGGGCGTGATGGGGTAGCCGGCGCCGTAGCGCACGCCGGCGGCGATGAGGCCGTAAGCCAGGGCGGTGTTGCCGTCGGTGGTGATCTGCGGGCGCGCGCCGGGCGAAGGGGTGCGCCGGTCGAGCCGGTAGAGACAATCGCGGAGGCCTTCCGCGGGATAGGCGTGCCCGGCGTCGAAGGCGAGGAGGGCGTTGCGGACGATGTCCTCGTTCTTGCCGCCGAAGCGCTCCTTGATGAGCGCGGTGAGCTTGGCGACGTCGAGGTCGAACATGCGCGCGAGCAGGCCGAGCACGTAGATGTTCTTGCCCTTTTCTTTGCTGGAGCCGCCCACGGCCTCGACGGTGGCGCTGGTCATGGGCACGCCGACGGCGGTCACTTCCTTGTCGTCGGGGTTGGGCTGGACGTGGTCCGAGTCATAGAGGAGGACGCCGCCCGGGCGGAGCGCGGAGCGATGGCTCTCGTAGCTGTGCTGGTAGAAGGCGACGAGCACGTCGGCGCGGTCGCCGGAGGACTGGATGTCGCCGGTGCCCATGCGGACCTGGAAGATGGACGGGCCGCCCGAGATGGTGGACGGGATGGTCATGTAGGTCATGACCTCCTGCGCGGAGCGGCCGGCGAGGCGGGCGAGGAAGCCGCCGATGGCCTGGATGCCGTCCTGCGAGTTGCCGGCGAGGCGGATGACCACGTCGTTGAGGGTGCGGTGCGGGCCGGGCTTGGCGGCACCGCCGCCCGGGGTTTCGGAAGGGTTGAGGCTGACCATAATGGGAGGGGAGACCATGCCCCCCGGGTGAGTGCGCGTCAACCCGGCGATGGACGAAAACCGGTTTTTTCGGGCTGCCGTAAGCAAGGCCCGGGGTGGGTATTAGCCAAGCCGCCCGGGCCGGTGGCGCAGCATTAGCGCGGGTCCGGCCCGGGCCGGGAATTCACCACGGAGGCCGCGAAAGGTGGAAAAATTGGCGGCCGATGCCTTCCCCCGCCCCGCCAACTCCGGCTTGTGCCGGGGCGACGGGTAACGGACGCTGGCGGCATGAAATTGCAGGGCGTCCCCGTCTTGGTCACCGGTGGCAGCGGGTTTGTCGGCGGCCGCATCGCGGCCTGGCTGGCGGCGCAGGGCGCGGACGTCCGCGCCCTCGTGCGGCGCGCGGGTCCGCACCCGGGGCTGGAGTCGCCGCGGATCACGCAGGTGGAGGGCGACTTCATCGCCGCCGCGACGGCGCAGCGCGCGTGCGCGGGCCGGGAACTGGTGTTTCACGCCGCCGCCACGGTCGGCCAGGACCTGGCCGAGGCGCTGCGGGTCAACGCCACCGGCACCGCGGGGCTCGCCGCGGCGGCGCGGGCTGCGGGCTGCCGGCGGTTCATCCACATCTCGACGCTGTCGGTCTACGATTTTCAGAGCGGGCGCACGGAGTTTGCCGAGGACGCACCCTTGCGCGAGGTGGGCAAAACCTACCCGCACTCGCCCGCCGCGTCGCCGCACTACGGGACCGCCAAGGCGGAGGCCGAGCGTGTGCTGCAGGTGGAGATGGCGCGCGGGCTGCCGGCCACGATCTTCCGGCTGGGCGCCGTGCTCGGGGTCCACCCGACCTCGAGCTGGGCGGTCAAGGTCCCCGCGAAGGTGCGGGCGGGGCAGGTGGCGATCCGGGGCGACGGTTCCGACCTCATGCCGTGGACGCATGTGGACAACGTCACGCACGCCATCGGGCTCGCGCTCGACCGGCCGGCGGCGATCGGCCGCACGTACAACGTGGTGGACGGCGAGGTCGCCTGGCGGGACTTCATCGGCGAGATGCGCTCCTGGTTTCCCGGGGCGCCGCCGGCGCCCGTCGTGCCGGCGGACACGGTGGCGTTCATCGGACACTGCCCGAGCGAACGGCTGAAGACCGAGCTCGGCTACGCGCCGGTGCGGACCTACGCGGAAGGCATGGCCGAGGCCGCCGCATGGTGGAAAACGCAGGTGGCGAACTGAGGTTAATCTCGAAGGGCACGAAGCCCGCAAAGATCCAGGCGGAGGAACCGGAATCGGGTTACAGTACAACGCGCCACCCGACATGGTCCGGGCTGGACTGGAGTGGCCAGGGCTCTTAGCGTTTCGATTCGAAGCCAACGGCTTGCGTCCGGCCGAAGCAACCCCAACCCCTCGTCCCCATGACCCTGATTATATTCTTCACCGTGCTCGCGATTATCGCGCTGGGCGCATCGTTTGTGGTCGTACTGCCGGCCGCCGGACGTGCGGCGCTTTGGTTTCTCGCCTTCTCCCTCTTCATCTTCGGCCTCGTGGTGGGCTCGTCGGTGGTGGTGGACGAGAATCAGGTCGGCATCGTCCACAAGCAGTTTTTCGGCAAACCGCTGCCCACGGGACAGATCATCGCCCGGGACGGCGAGATGGGCCCGCAGGCGGAGATTCTCGGGCCGGGCTGGCATTTCGGCTACTATCCTTTCACCTATTCGGTCCGCGTTGACCAAGTGGTGATTGTCCCGCCGGGGCAGGCGGGCTTCGTGACGGCCCGGGACGGTCTGCCGCTGCCGGATAATGAGATGTTCGCCCCGGCATGGGACAGCGCCCAGGACATGCTCAATCCGGTGACCTTCCTCGCCAAGGGAGGCCGCCGCGGTCCGCAGACCACCATCCTCACTCCCGGCACGTATCGTTATAACACCGCCTTGCACGAGGTGACGACCATTCCCGCCCTGCAGGTCGACGCGGGCACGGTTGCGGTCATCAAGAGCAACTCCGGGCTGCCGTGGACGAGCGCCGACGGCGCGGCCGACTTGGTGAACGGCGTACCCCTGGTCTCGCGCAACCATCGCGGCGTCTGGGCCGAGCCGCTTACGCCCGGCGGCTATTACCTCAACACGCGGGCGTACATGCCGATCATCGTCAAGACGACGCAGCGCACCTACACCTACCAGATGGGCAGCACCGGCAATACGAACGCTGCGCGTGCCGGCAAAAGCATCGCCCCGGGCGGCGGGAGCAACGACGACTGGTCCGTCTCCGTGCGCTCCAAGGATGGTTTTTCGTTCCCGGTTGATGTCCGCGTGGCCTGCGCCGTCGAGGCGAAGAACGCGCCCTATCTCGTCGCACTGCTCGGCAACCCCGACAGCGTCGTGCAGGACGAGCAGGAGGACGAGAAGCTCGAGGTGCTCGAGGCGCGGGTCATTCTCCCCGCCGTCCGGGCCATCTTCCGCAATGTGGCGGAGACCATGAACGCCCTCGAATTCGTCAACCGCCGGAGCGAGATCGAGGCGCTCGCCACGCAGCGCATCACCGCCGAGCTCGCGCGCTACCGGGTGACGTGCGATGGCGTCTACGTCGGCAACATCCACCTCGATGCCAGCGACGCCGGCAAGAAACTGATCATGACCCAGACCGAGCGCGAGGTCGCCGTGAACCAGCAGAAACTCTACGACCAGCAGAAGCAGGCCGAGGTGTCGCGCGCGCAGTTCGTCCGCGCCCAGGAGGAGGCCGAGCAGCAGCGCCATCTTGCCGCCGCCGAATACAAGGTCCGCATTGAGGGCGAGAACGCGAAATCGCAGATTGCCCGCGCCAAGGGCGAGGCCGAATCGCAGGTCATCATCGGTGAAGGCCGGGCCAAAGCCTACCGACTGCTGGTCGAGGCGCTCGGCCGCGACCAGGTCGCGCAACTGGAGCTCCTCCGGCTGGTCGTCGATGGCAAGGTTCAGATTACCCCGCAGGTGATGGTCACCACGCCGAATGGCTCGGGGACGTTGGATGCCCTGGCCGGCACGATCCTGCGGCAGTCAACCCCGCCGGCTCCCGCCGCCAAGTAATCCCCTTCAACCAAGGAAAACACCATGCGCCTCTTACTCTTCGTTTCCGCGTTCGGCATCCTCATCAGCCTGGCCGTGCTGATTGTCGTCATCATCAAGGCCAAGAAGGATGTGACTCCGCCGCGGATGAGAAGGGACGACAACTGAGCCGGAGACTTTGGCCGGGCCACCGTTAGACGGGCCGGCCAACGAGTCGTTCGCGACGGGGCAAAAAAAAGGGCGCCGGAGGGCGCCCTGGGGGTGAGGGACGGCGCAGGGTGGGGTCAGGCCGCGGGCGCGGCAGCGGCCGGCTTCTTCATGATCGCGCCGACGATCGCCCCGATCACCATGTACCACACGATGCCGTAGCCCGTGTTGATCCACGCGAGGGCGTAGGGATAGCCCTTGGTCGTCATGCAGACGAAGTGGTAGGCCGGAAAGGTGGCGAACACCCCGAGGGTAAAGCCGGCGCAGGCGCCGCCCTTGAGGCCCTCGCCGAAGACCGAGGCCACCTTGCCGTAGACCCACGCGAACACGGCGACCGCGATGAAGTCTCCGAAGATGTACCAGCCCATGGCGGTGTCGTGCTTGAACGATTCCATCTTGGCGTAATAGGCGTTGTTGATCAGCTGGCCCTGCACGATGCAGTCGAGCCCGCTGGCGACGAGGCCCGCGATGAGGACGGCGAGCCAGCACTTGGAGTTTTTCATGACGAATCCTTGGGGTTGTGGGAGTGGCGGAACGAAGCGTCTCCGCACGGTGCAAATCCGGCCGGGATGAGTCAACGCCGCGAGGCGCAACTGAGAGGCGAAAAGCAGGACGTGCCAGGTGCTGGATTATTCGCCGCCAATCGCACGCTCGGGCCGGGCGCAAAAAAAGGGCGCCGGGGTGGCGCCCTCGTACATGCCGCCGATGCGAACAGCCCGCGCTACTTGACGCGGGAGGCCTTCCACTCGGACTTGAAGGGTTTGCCGCCCTCGATGGTGCGTTCGATCGTGCCGGTGATCGTGTCGCCGTCGATCGTGCCGGAGTACACGAAGGTCACCGTATTCGGGGAGACCCCGCGGACGACGGTGAACTTGACCACGCCGCCCTTGATCGTGGCCTGGGCAATCTCGGCGGGACCCTGACGGCCCGTGACAGTGCCGGTGAGGCTGCCGTCCTTGTGAAGAAGGGTGGCGCTCATCTGCACGGGACCCTTGGTGGTCGGGGAGGTCCATTTCCAATCGCCGGAAAGGTCGGCGGCGCGGGCCGCGACGGTGAGAACAGCAGCGGCGACAAAGGCCGCGAGGAGAAGGCGGAAGGTTTTCATGGGGTAAGCAACTGCGATGCCGGAGGGTATCCGCGCCGCGATTTGCACGGCAAGCCGGAAGCCAGAGGTGACTACGTAGTTTATGGCCCGGGTCGCCGGGGGCGAACGGCCCTGCCGCGATCCGCTCAGCAGACGCGGCCGCGCTTGCCGGCGCGCGTGTTGGCGGGCGGGTTTTCGCCGACCCAGCGCACGTCCACCGGCTGGCTGGCGCGCTGGTAGCGGGTGTCGGACGAAAGGCGGATGCGGTCGGTCTGGTTGTCGGGGCTGCCGTGCACGAGCGTCATGCCGAAGGTGACAAAGTCGCCGATCTTGTACTCGGGCGCGGTGAGCCAGCGGCCGCCGAGCTTGGCGCGAAGGGAGGCGGGGTTCTTGCTGAGAAAGCCCGGATGGCTCCAGCCGAGCTGCGTGACGACCTTCTCGACCTGCTTCGGGCGGTTTTCGCAGTAGGCATCCACATCGACCTCAAGGTAGTTTTTCAGGCGGTCGGATTTCTTGTGCGAGTCCTCGAGCAGCATGACGCCGCCCATCTCAAGCGGGACGTTGCCGTAGGGAATCCAGCAGGTGAGCAGCTGGTGGGTGCCGCGGCCCATGTAGACCAGGTCGCAGTGGGGCGTAGTGCCCAGGCCGCGGCTCACGGCGCGAAACCAGGTGTAGTCGAAGTGCCGCACGGGCTCGCCGAAGAGTTTCTGGTAGAAGCCGAGCACTTCCGGCCCGTAGACCACGCGTGCGACGGCGGGGTTGCGGAGGGCGAGGTCGCCGCGGAAGGAGAATTTCAAGCCGGGCTTGGCGATGGCGTCGATCGACGGGCAGGCGGGATCGAGCGAACCCTCGGCGGCGAGGCGGTCAGTGACGGCGGCGCGGGCGGCGAGGATCAGCGCGGGGTCGAGGAAGCCGGGGATGTAGAGGTAGCCGTCGGCGGCGAGGCGGCGCGCGAGTTCCGCGGGCTGGTCGACGCAGTCGGCGGAGCTCCGGATGAAGCCGAAAGCCTCGGGCGAGGTGTCGAGTTCGTGACCAAGGGAAGTGAGCGGGAACGTGACCGGCATGGGGTGGGGACGCGGGGAATATGGGAAGCCACCGCCGCGAGGCGAGCCGGATTTCGGGTGTCAGGGGCGTCCCCGGCAATGTCACTTATTAGGTGACATGGCGTTCTCCGCGCACACGGGGCGGAGTGCCCGCCCAGTGTAACTCAATAAGTTGCACTATGCCTTTCCTTGCTGGGCAATTTGGGCTGGCGGAAAAGAAAAGCCCCGCGCCGGGGTGGGCGCGGGGCGGAGAGGGAAGGGCGCAGCCAGCCGGCGCCCGCTGGGTTACTTCTTGAGGTCGGCGACGGCGGCCTGGGCGGCCGCCAAACGAGCAACCGGCACGCGGTAGGGCGAGCAGGAGACGTAGTTGAGCCCGAGCTTGTGGCAGAATTTCACCGAGTCCGGGTCGCCGCCGTGCTCGCCGCAGATGCCGAGCTTGATGTTGGGCCGCGTCGACCGGCCCTTCTCGATCGCGATCCGCATGAGCTGGCCGACGCCGGTCTGGTCGATCGAGGCGAACGGGTTCTTCTTCATGATCTCGGACTCCTGGTAGGCGCCGAGGAAGCTGCCCGAGTCGTCGCGCGACATGCCGAGGCAGGTCTGCGTGAGGTCGTTCGTGCCGAAGCTGAAGAACTCGGCGGTCTGCGCGATCTCGTCGGCGGTGAGCGCGCCGCGCGGGATCTCGATCATGGTGCCGACGGTGTAGCTGATCTTCACCTTCTTCTCGGCCTGGACCTGGGCGGCGACCTCGTGGACGAGCGCGACCTGGAGATCGAGCTCCTTCTTGAAGCCGACGAGCGGGATCATGATCTCGGGCTTGGCCTTGAAGCCGGCCTTGGTGGCGTCGGCGGCGGCCTCGAGCACGGCGCGCGCCTGCATGGCGGTGATCTCGGGGTAGCGGATGCCGAGGCGGCAGCCGCGGAAGCCGAGCATCGGGTTGAACTCGTGGAGCTCGTGCACGCGCTGCTCGATCTTCGCGACCGGGATGCCGAGCTTTTTCGCGAGGTCGGCCTGCGACTCCGGCGTGTTCGGGAGGAACTCGTGGAGCGGCGGGTCGAGGAAGCGGATGGTGGCGGGATAGCCCTGCAGCGCCTGGAAGATGCCGAAGAAGTCGCCGCGCTGGTAGGGCAGGAGCTTGGCGAGGGCCGTCTCGCGGTCGGCCTGGTTGTCGGCGAGGATCATCTCGCGCATGGCGTCGATGCGGTTCCCCTCGAAGAACATGTGCTCGGTGCGGGTGAGGCCGATGCCCACGGCGCCGAACGCGATGGCGTTGCGGGCCTGCTCGGGCGTGTCGGCGTTGGTGCGGACCGAGAGCTTGGTGGCCTGGGCGCACCATTTCATCAGCTGGGTGAAGCTCTTGAACTTCTCGGTGGCCTGCGCGGCCTGGTCGCCGTTGAGGAGGCCGGCGACGATCTCGGACGGCGCGGTGGGGATCTGGCCGGCGTAGACGGTGCCGGCGGTGCCGTCGATCGAGAGGAAGTCGCCCTCGGCGAAAGTCTGCCCGGAGACGGTGACGGTCTTCTTGTCGTAGTCGACGTGGAGCGCGGCGGCGCCGCAGACGCAGACCTTGCCCATCTGGCGGGCGACGAGGGCGGCGTGCGAGCTGACGCCGCCGCGCGCGGTGAGGATGCCCTCGGCCGCGATCATGCCGCGGAGATCCTCGGGCGAGGTCTCGACGCGGACGAGCAGGACCTTCTCGCCCTTTTCCGCGGCGATGACGGCGCGGTCGGCGTTGAAGTAGATCTTGCCGGTGGCGGCGCCGGGGCCGGCCGGGAGGCCGGTGGCGATGACCTTGGCCGACTTCACCGCGGCGAGGTCGAAGATCGGGGCGAGGAGCTGCTCGAGCTGGTCGGCCGGGTTGCGGAGGATGGCAGTGCGCCAGTCGATGAGCTTCTCCTTCACCATATCGATGGAGAACTTGAGCGCGGCGGCGGCGGTGCGCTTGCCGTTGCGGGTCTGGAGCATGAACAGCTTGCCGTCCTGGATGGTGAACTCGATGTCCTGCACGTCCTTGAAGTGCTTCTCGAGGGTGGCGCGGACCTTCAGCAGCTCGGCGTAGGACTTGGGCATCTGCTCCTTGAGCTGGAGGACGGGCTCGGGCGTGCGGACGCCGGCGACGACGTCCTCGCCCTGCGCGTTGATCAGGAATTCACCGTAGAATTCGTTGGTGCCGTTGGCGGGATTGCGGGTGAACGCCACGCCGGAGCCGGAGGTGTCGCCGGTGTTGCCGTAGACCATGGCCTGCACGTTGACGGCGGTGCCCCACTCGGTGGGAATGTTGTATTTCGCGCGATAGACCTTGGCGCGGTCGTTCATCCAAGAGCCGAAGACGGCCCCGGCGGCGCCGCGCAGCTGGTCCCACGGGTCGTTCGGGAACACGTGGCCGGTGCGCTCCTTGACGAGCTCCTTGAAGCGCTTGACCAGCTCCCGCTGGTCGGCGGCGGTGAGTTCGCTGTCGACGATGTTCCGGTGGTAAGTTGCGTGCTTGAACTGCTCGATGACGGTCTCGAACGGCTCGTGGTCCTCGCCCTCCTTTTTCTGCACGCCGAGGACGACGTCGCCGTACATCTGGATGAAGCGGCGGTAGCAATCCCAGGCGAAGCGCTCGTTCTTCGTCGCCGCGGCGAGCGCGAGGACGGTCTGGTCGTTGAGGCCGAGGTTGAGGATCGTGTCCATCATGCCCGGCATGGAGTCGCGGGCGCCGGAGCGCACGGAGACGAGGAGGGGGAAGGCCGACGCGTCGCCGAACTTGTAGCCCATGATCCGTTCCATGTTCACCATGCCGGCCTCCATTTGCAGCTGGAGGGCGGCGGGGTAGGTGCGCTTGTGGGCGTAAAAATAGGTGCAGACCTCGGTGGTGATGGTGAAGCCCGGGGGCACAGGGAGCCCGATGCGGGTCATCTCGGCGAGGTTGGCGCCCTTGCCGCCGAGGAGGGGCTTCATGCCCCCGTTGCCGTCGGCCCGGCCGGAACCCCACTGGTAGACGTATTTGTGGGCCTTGGCGGCGGATTTCTTCGCGGGTGATTTCGCCTTGGCGGCGACTTTCTTTGCTTTGGATTTTACGGCCATGGAAGGGTGGGTTTCGCGGTTAAAAATCGGACCTCCGGCGCCGATGCGCAGAGGGACAACGGGATAGCCGGCGGGCCGGACTGTCAACGCCGCAGCCGGGAGGATTGTGTCCTAATTCCCCAGCTTAACGCGGGGATTACTTCCGCCCTGCAGCGCGATGGGCGCGGAACACCACGCGGAACATCTGCAGCGCGAGCCAGAAGACGCCGGTCAGGCAGGAGGTGCCGATGGCGGCCCAGAGCGTGACCATCTTCGGGTCGGACGAGGGCACGTGCGACTTGAGCACGCTGAAAATGAAGGCGAAAAAGGCGACCACCAGCACGAGGTCGACGACCAGGCTGAGGGGAGTGACGAGTTTTTCTTCGGACTGGGCCATGGGGCAAGGGAGAGCGGGAAGGGGCGGCTTGTCCACGGAAAATTCCGGGCGGTCAGCCGAGGGTCTTCGGGATGGCGGCGGTCAGGTTTTCGGGGGCGCCGGCGGTCACGAGGAGGTTGTCCTCGATCCGCACGCCGCCGAGCCCGAGGTGTTGCCCGACGAGCGGCCAGTTGACGCAGTCGCGGAAGCGCGCGCGGCGGGCCGGGTCGTTGAGCAGCGCGGGGATGAAGTAGAGGCCCGGCTCGACCGTGACGACGTAGCCGGGGGCGAGCGGCAGGTCCATGCGCAGCGTGGCGAGGCTGGGGCGGGTGGACTTGCTCCGGCCCGGCTCCAAACCGCTGGCGTCGCGCACACCGAGGCCGACCATGTGCCCCAGCCCGTGCGGAAAAAACAGCGTGTGCGCCTCCTGCTCGACGAGCGACGCGGGGTCGCCGCGCATCACGCCGAGGCTGACGAGGCCGGCCACCAGGTCGACGGCGGCGGCGAGGTGGATCTCGCGCCACTCCGCGCCCGGCACGCAGCGCGCGATGGCGCGCTCCTCCGCGGCGAGGACGACTTGGAAAAGGTCGCGCTGGAACGCCGACGGCGTCCCGACGGTGCAGGTGCGCGTGACATCAGCCATATAACGGTCGACCTCCGCCCCGGCGTCGACGAGCAGGAAGTCCCCGGCCTGGGCCGCCCGGGCGCCGGGCGTGGAATGCAGGATCGCGGAGTTCGAACCGAGCCCGACGATGCTGCCGTAGCCGGGCCGCGTGCCGCCGTGGCGGAAAAATTCCGCCTCGAGCTCGATCTGCAGGGCGCGCTCGGTCACCCCGGGACGCAGCAACCCGCGCAGCGACGCGAAGCCCGCGGCCGTGGCCGCGGCGGCGCGGCGCAGGAGCGCGATCTCCGTGGCGTCCTTGGTCCGCCGCGCGTGCTGGAGCGTCCCGCGGGCCCGGAGCGTGCGGGACTCGTCGGCCTGCACGCCGCGCAGCGGCGCGCCCAGCATGACGATGGGCCGGCCACGGCGGGTCGTGAGCCAGGGTTCAAGCGCGGCGACGGAGGCGCCGGGCAGCTGGGCGCGGCCCTCCCAGACGCGTTCGCCCTCGGTGACGTCGGGCACGAACGAGATCCAGCCCGCGCGGTCGCCGTCGCGGGGGTCGAAGACGACGACCCCGCCCGGGCATTCCTGCGCGGCGAGGTAGTAATATTCGGAGTGCGAGCGATAGGCGTAGTTCTGGTCGCTGCCCTCGGGCAGGGACACGGGCTCGCCCGCGCCGGCGAGCAGGATGGCGTCGCCAAGATCGAGGGCCGCGGCGACCCGGGCGCGCCGGTCGTCAAGAAACGTGGTCATGGGCCGACGCTGGTGCCCGACGGCGCCGCAGGCAAAAACTAAAAAACGCGGCCGGGAAACGGCCGCGTTGGGGAAAAACGCGCTCTGGCGCGGAGGACGGCTCAGGCGACCGGGGACTGGCGCCGGCGCCACGCGCGCAGACCCAGCAATGACACGCCCATCAGCATCGCCGCATAGGTCGGGGGTTCGGGCACGGCGACTACGCCGAGCGACACATCATCGATCCGCCAGTTGGAAGTGTCATCACTGCCCGATCCGTTCGTGCCGTAAAGCCGGAACGTAACTGGCGTATCTACCGTCCAAGTTTTGGAAATCTCTGAAAAGAATATTAGGTGCCAGCTGCCATCCGCCGACACCGTCACAGGTGACCCAAGCGTGGTGTAGGTCGAAAAGCAGTCGGTGCTGGCGAGCAGCGTCAGTTTCGTCGGCCCACTTTCATCGCTGAATGAACCCAACTGGAAGCTGGTCGCGGAGAGTTGGAGGCCGGCATCGGGAATCAGGGTGAATTCGAAATACGTGGAGGTCGCGGTGTCGAGCGAGCCACCCACGATCCCGACGGAGGCATTGTGGCCTCCGGAAGCGCCGAGATAACGTTCGGAGGAGTTATGGGAGCTGTTAAAGCGCAGATTGCTTTCCGGATATAAGTTATCCGCGCTGATCGTCCCGCCCGTGATGTTGGCCGGCAACCAGGCGGCTTCGTCCGAGCCAACCTCGCCACCGGAGAAATTCCAAAACGCGTCCACGACCTGCGCCCGACCCACCACGGCCAGCACGCCGAACACTGCCAGGGTGCGAATCAACGTCTTCATGGGCGGGGCGAGGTGGAGGTTGAACAACACCGCCTAGTAAATGCAATACGCAATTTACATGCGTTTTACCCCTTGGGAACTGGGTGGAGAAATTAGGTGACTCCAAGGGAATCGCCGCAGACTCTGGCCGTGAAAAAATGCCATGCTTTCAATGCATAGCAATGGGTGATAGTGGAATACGTCAATATCATGGACCCGGTCCGAGCGTGATTAGACGTCTTAAACGGGCAAAAAAAAGGCGCGGCCGGTGAGACGGCCGCGCCCTGTCGCGTTTGGCTCAGGCGACCGCAGATTTGCGGCGGCGCAGAGCCCGCGCACCCATCAACACCACACCAACCAACATGACCGCATAGGTCGGGGGCTCCGGAATGGCCACCACGCCCAAATCGACGTCATCTATGCGCCAATTGGAAATGGCACTGCCGCCGGTTCCATCCGTACCATACAGCCGAAAAGTGATCGGGGTGTCCAGCGACGCCGCATAGTCGAAGCCCGGGAGGCTGACGAGCGCCCAGGTGGAATTGTTCAACACCGAGGCGCTCCCGAGTTGCGTGGAGGTCGTGAAACCGTCCGTGCTGGCGAAAAGCGTAAGAGTGGTGGGGCCGGAGGCCGTGCTGCGCGAGCCCACCTCAAAGGTTGTTGCCTGGAGCGAATAGCCGGCAGAGGGAGCCAGGGAGAATTCAAAGTAGGTCGAAGTGACCATGTCGAGCGCGCCACCCACCACTGCGATGGAGGCATTGTGGAAGCCAGAGATACCGTGGGAACCAGAATACCCGGACGAAGGATTCACCGTATTGAAGAGGGGGGTATTGCCGGTGAATTCATTGACCCCGCCGATAACCCCAGGTCCAGTGACATGTGAAGGCAAACTGCCGGTGTAGTCGCCGTCGCCGCCCCCAAAATTCCAGTACACGTCCAAAACGACGGCGCGAGCCGCAACCGAAAGCACACAGAACACTGCCACAGAGCGAAGGAGCGTTTTCATAGGGGGTGCATTTCGAATCATCGGGGATCGTGTCCTTGGAGACAAGATGCAATTAACATGCGATTTACGTATTCTCCGCAATGAGTGTTGGCACGATCAAGCAAGTCTTTGTAAATAAAATGTTTATAGTAGTGATTTTCTCATTTGTCCTACTCTCGGCTTCGGTACGGCAATTACGTACATGCCAGTTTATTGCTTTTTCAGAGTGAAAGCCACAACCGGGTAAGCAGCCTTGATTGGTGCCTCTCTACCGGCTGATAAGTTCGCATCTTATTGATTTTGATGCGGATTCGGCTTTACGCCGCTGCCGGCGCCGGGCGAAGTGCTGAAACGATACCGGCGCAAGCAGCAGCCTTAATTTCATTCAAATGAAAAAAATCAGACTGGGGTTCATCGGCACGGGAAACATGGGCCAGATGGCCCATCTGCGAAATTACCTGACCCTGCCGGACTGCGTGGTCGCCGTGAAGCGGATGTTCGACGCGATGCAAACCGTCTTCTCCAAACTCCCATGAGCACTCCCGCCAAAACCCGCACCGGTGGCTTTTCCATCGGCCTCCGGATGACCGGTGAATTCGACAAGCTGCCGGTCGCCGACGTGGCAAAATGGGCCACGGCGAACGGCTTCAGCTGCATCGACGTCGGCGCCAACCGACTGCCGCACGTGCCTGCTTTCCAGAAGGGCGGGCTGCCGATCGGCACGATCGATCTCTTTGGGCCGGAATGGTCCGGCATGCTCTCGGCCGACGCCGCGAAGCGCCAGGCCACCGTCGCGCTCGGGCAGAAGATGATCCGCGAGAGCGCCGCGGCGGGCGTGAAGCTGTTCTTCATCGTGATGCTCGCCGAGGACGAGAAGCTCCCGCGCAAGGAGACGTTCGGCTACATGGTCGAGACCTACGGCCAGCTGCGCGACGTGCTGCAGGAGACGAAGACGAAGCTCGCGATCGAGGGCTGGCCGGGCTGCAACGCGCAGTGCTGTACCCCGGAATCGTACCGGGCGTTCCTGAAGGCGATGAATTCGCCGGCGTACGGGATCAACTACGACCCGTCGCACCTGATCCGCATGGGGATCGACCCGGTGCGCTTCGTCGGGGAATTCGCGCCGTCGGTCGTGCATGTGCACGGCAAAGACACCTTCATCGACCCGGAGCGCCGCTACAACCTCGGGACGGAGCAGGCCGGCGTGTTCGCCGAGGGCCTGCCGTGGGGCGGCTGGTTCTGGCGTTACACGATCCCGGGCGCGGGCTCGGCGCCGTGGAAGAAGATCTTCACCACGCTGAAGTCGGTGAACTACGGCGGCTTCGTTTCCATCGAACTCGAGGACGTGACCTACAACGGCACCGTCGCGGGTGAGAAGCGCGGGTTTTTAGCCGCGCGGGATTTCCTGCAGTCGGTTTGAGCCCGGTGAATGGCCCGGCCGCACGACGGATTCTTCCGCGCGCCGCAAAGTGAGGCTTGTCGCGGCGGGGCAAACTTTCACCGTGGGGGCGTGCCCGGAGTAACCTCACCTGTGATCCGCCGCCTGCTGCTCTGGCTGGGGCTGGCGAGTGCGCTGCCCGCCGGGTTGCGGGCCGGCCCGGATGTGGCCGACGCGTGGGAGCTGGTGGGGCGGCACCTGGCGAACGACGCGCGGGCCGGATTGCAGGCGGGGCAGGAGCATGGCAGCCGCGAGACCGTTTTCGCCGCGGCGGTGGTGGGCATGGACACGCAGCCCGTCACCGAGGCGGGCCTGCGGCAGGTGGAGGCGCGGCTCACGGAGCTGGCACGCGGCGGCGACGAAATCGCGGACGCCTCCGCGTATCTGATCGGCCGGCTTTATCAGGCGCATTTTTTCACGCCGGACTACCCCCGGGCGGCGCAGGAGTATGAACGGCTCGCGGCGAAAAGCCCCGGCAGCTACTGGGCCCAGCTGGGCCTCGTGAAACTGGCGCTGCTCCGGCTCTACCTGCTGCCGGAGCCCGGCGGGCCAGCGGCGCGACTTGCCGCCGCCGAGGCGCTGCTGCCCCGGCTGAGCGTCCTGGACCTGCAACGCGACGCACACCTCGTGATCGGCCGCGCCGCGCTGTTTCACGAGCAGCCGATGCGCGGGGTGCTGGCCCACCTGCTTGAGGCCGACCGCCTCGGCGGGCTGACGGGACTGCGGCGCGGGGAACTGCAGCTGCAGATCGCGGAGCTGTCGCGGCGCGAGGGCCGCTGGGAGCAGGCGAGGATTTATTTCCAGCGCTTCGTCGACGAGAACGAGGTGGATGGGCGGGTCTGCATCGTGAAGCTGAAGCTGGCGGAGATTGTGGAGCACCAGCGGGTGGAGGGGAAACGGCCATGAAGCGGCGCCCCCGGATCCTGATGGTGGTCCTGTTTTCCGCGAGCTACCTCGCGGCACTCTGGTGGGTGTTCACGCGTTCCGCCCCGCTGGTCAATGCGCGGCCGGTGACGATCCGGGTGGCGCACTGGCAGATTGAGAAAGGCCCGCCCGAGGGGTTCGCTGCGGTCATCCGTCGCTACGAGGAGCTGAACCCGCGGGTGAAGGTCGAACAGGTGGCGGTGCCGGGGCCGGTCTACCGGCAGTGGGTGCGAACGAACCTGACCGGTGGCACGGCCACCGATCTCGTCGAGTTCGCGTACTGGTTGCAGGGGATGAACGACGTGCCCGTCCGGTATTTCGAGCCGCTGACTCGGGCGATGAACGAGCCGAATCCCTACAACCGGGGCACGGAGATGGCAAAGGTGCCGTGGCGGCTGACCTTTGCGGACGGCCTTTATTTCATGCTCAGCCAGAGCCCGGAGATCGGGCAGATCTACGGCGCCACGCTGTCACAGGGCAGCTCGCGGCTGTTCTGCAACCGCGAGCTGCTCGAGAAAATCACCGGCACCCCGGCGGCGGCCCCGGCGACATTGGTCGATTTCCGCCGGCTCTGTGCGCAGGTCGCGGACTACTCCCGCCGCACCGGTCACATCGTGCGCCCGCTGGCCGGCGCGTACAGCAACGTGCAGTGGCTGGCGGATTACGTGATGTTTGGCACCGCCACCAGGATGAGCCTGGAACTCGACCGGGAGGGCTACCTGGGGCGCGCGCCGTGGCAGGCACAGTCGGACTACCTGCGGGGCCGGTGGACCTACCGCCGGCCGGAGCTGCGGGCCGGGCTCGCATTGCTGCGCGAGATGACCCAGCAGATGCGACCCGGATTCACCCAGCTCTCGCGGGATGATGCCATCCAGGAATTCGTCCGGGGCGAGGCCCTGTTCATCTACTCCGGCACTTACGACGCCACGAGCCTCAAGCAGCTGGCGGCCTTTCCGGTCCAGGCGATGCGGTTGCCCCAGCCCACCCAGGACGACCCGGTGGTTGGGCCGTACATCATGGGACGCTACCAGGACGGCGGCCTCGGCACGGGCTTCGAGATGTATCTCAACAAGGACAGCCCGCACAAGGCGGAGGCGGTCGATTTCCTGCATTTCCTGACCAGTGTCGAGGGCGGCCAGCTGTTCATGGATCACAGCGGCTGGCTGTCGTCGGTGCGCGGCGTCCGGGTTCCCCCGGAATTGGAGATCAACCGGCCCACCAGCGATGGCTTCTCCGGCGGCTTCCAATATATCGGGGTGGGCGCCAGCTCCACGATGTCCTTTTGGCAGCACTTCAATCTGCTGGTGGGACCGCAAGGCAGCGTGGACAAGTTTGTCGAGGCGGTGGAGACCGGCCTGCGGAAGCAAGTCACCGCGGATTTAAGAATGGAAATCCACACTTTCCTCGACGCCAGCCGCGCGGTCGATTCCGAGATCATGGCGATGAGCGCGCTCAACCGCCTGCGGGCGCCGGATCCGGAGCGCGACCTGCGGCAGCGGACGCTGGCGTGCAACCAGACGTTGTCCGAGATCAACGCGTACCAAGCCGCCTGGGTGCTCGAACACCACGGCGAGAAGCAGCCGTAGGCGCGGGCCTCAGGTTCCGGCCTTCACGTAGACGCCGAGCAGTCCACCCATCTTCACTGTCGCACCGGTCGGCGCAGCAATCCGGATGAGGCGGCCGGCGGCGGGGGCCTCGACCTCGAGGATGGCCTTGTCCGTCTCCACCTCCGCGATGATCTCCCCGGCGCGGAACGCATCGCCGGCGCTTTTGCGCCAGCTCACGACCTTGGCCTCGCTCACGGTCAAGTCGCCGTGCGGCAGCGTAATCGGTTCGCCCTCCGCGGGAGTTTCCCCGGGTGCGGCCGCCGGCACCGGTGCCCGCTCGCGCGGCGCCGCGGTGACCGGGTCCGGCCCGGCGGGACGTTGGACGCGCGGCCGGCGCTGCGGCCGGGCCTCGCCGCGGAGCACGCCCTTGGCCGCGGCGACGATGCCGGCGGC
>CAIQKV010000060.1 GCA_903872505.1 uncultured Opitutia bacterium | reverse complement strand
TGCGTAGGGGCGCAGGCTTGTTGCGCCCCTAATCAACTCGGATTCGGCAGGCCGAAGGCCCATTGCCAAAGCCGCAGGGGGATGCCTAGGGTCTTTGCCAGACCACGATCCACCCCCTATGAAAGCCTTCAAGACTCTCGGCCTCCTCGCCCTGGCCCTCGCCCTGACCCCGGCCACCTGGGCGCTCCCGAAGATCAAGATCCTCGCCACCGGCGGCACCATCGCCGGCACGCAGGCCTCCCCGGCGGACGCCGGCTACAAGCCCGGCACGATCTCCGTCGCCGACCTCATCAGTTCCGTGCCGCAGCTCCGGAACGTCGCCGAGCTGTCCGGCGAGCAGGTCGCCAACATCGCCAGCCAGAACATGAGTCACGAGATCTGGCTCAAGCTCGCCACCCGCTGCAACGCCGTGCTGGCCGACGATGACGTGGACGGCGTGGTCATCACCCATGGCACGGACACGATGGAGGAGACCGCGTACTTCCTGAGTCTCGTCGTGAAGAGCGACAAGCCGATCGTGCTGGTCGGCTCGATGCGCCCCGCGACCGCCATGGGCGCGGACGGCCCGATCAACCTCTACAACGCCGTGGCGCTGGCCGCCCACCCGGCCGCCAAGGGCCGCGGCCCGCTCGTCCTCATCAACGACACCATCCACTACGCGCGGGAGGTCCAGAAGACCCACACCACGCGGACGGACACGTTCCAGTCCCCGAACCGCGGCATCGCCGGCATCATGAACACCGGCCGGGTGTTCTTTTATTCGGCGAACACGACGCGCCACACCACGCGGAGCGAGTTCTCGCTGTACGGCCTGACCGTCGCGAACCTGCCGCGCGTCGAGATCGTCTATTCCTATGTGAATTTCAACGGCGACACCATTGACGCGCTCGTCGCGAAGGGCGTCCGGGGCCTCGTGCTCGCGGGCGTGGGCGACGGCAACACGAGCGACGCCGCCCTGGCCGCGCTCGCGCGGGCGGCCAAGGCGGGCGTGGCGGTGGTGCGGTGCTCGCGCACGGGCAGCGGCATCGTCGACCGCAACATCGAGGTTAACGACGACCAGCTCGGTTTCATCGCCGGCCTGGAACTCAGCGCGCCGAAGGCCCGCATCCTCCTGATGCTCGGCCTTACGCAGACCAACGACCTCAAGAAGCTGCAGCAGTATTTCAGCGAATACTGAGCCGCGGGGACGGGCGGCGGAGCGAGCCGGCTCAATCGATGATTGAGCTTCGGCGCGAATTCTCGCGATAGTTTCCCCATGTCCCAGACGCAGCTGTTCGAGCTCACCCCGGCGGAGTCGATCTTCGCGCCGTTGCACGATCCCGCGATCGCCGAGCACCTGCCGCTGCGGCTCGAGCCGGGCGCCGCCACCGGCCTGAAGCGGGAGTTCGGCTGGGACGGCACCAAGCTGTCGTGGGAGAACGCCAGGGTTGGCGCGGTGGCGGCCCGCTTGGAGCTGCCGGTGTTCGGACTGCCGGAGCGCCTCGATCATTTTGTGTTCTGCCATGTGGCGCCGCCCGAGGTCAGCCTGACCTACGAGGCGTGCCGGCAGGGCCAGTGGGCGCCGCTGGGCGGGACCGTCGTAGGCAAGGGCGGCCGGGATGAGGTCGCCTTGCCGATCGGCGCCCGGCCGGTCGAGGCGGTGCGGTGCGTGTTCACCGCCCTGGGCGGCGGGCATGTGATGATCAGCCTGCAGTGGTGGGGCGTGGCTCGCGCCGCGCTCGTCGCGGAGCTCGAGGCGGCCCGGCCGCAATACGACGGAAAGTGGGAAGGGCTGATCCTGCCGCCGGAGACATGGCCGGAGGTGAAGCTGGCGCGGGGGCTCCTGTTCAACGCGTCCGACCTGCCGGCGCTGCGGGAGAAGCGCACCGCGCCGTACTGGGACAAACATTGGGCCCTGCTCGAGGAGCGGGCACGGCATTTCCTGGCGCGGCGGCCAGAGGACGAGATCGACAGTTTCCTGCCGCAGACCGACCAGCGCTACATCCGGGCGCGCGAGGCGGGTCGCACGACGTATTTCTCGGAGCCGGTGATCCTTGGGTTTGTCGGGCTGGTGAACGGCGACCGGGCGATGGGCTTTCATGCCCTGCGTTACCTGATGTGCCTGGTCCACACGACCTGGTGGACGCAGTCGGCGGAGAGCCGCGCAAGGGGGAGCATCTGGGACCAGCGCTGCTTCAATGAGGAGATGGCGACGACGGCCGCGACCCTGCTGCTGGACTGGTATGACTTTGCGCTCACCCCGCGCGCCCGGGCGCTCGCGCAGCAGGTGCTGTGGGACAAGGGCGTGGCCGTGATCGAGCGCGACATGATGAAGTGGGACTACGTCTTCACCATGAACCAGGGCCCGTGGTTCTGCCGCGCGCGGCTGCTGGCCGGGCTCTATCTCGAGACGGTGTGGCCGCGGATAAAGCCGCACACCGAGCTGGCGCTCGCGGACATGCGCGCCGGCCTGGAAAATTACCTGCTGCCTGACGGCGGCACGGACGAGGGGCTGGGTTATTTCTCCATCACGCTGCACGCGGTGCTGCCCGGGCTGCTGGCGTATGCGCGGGCCCGCGGGGTGGACGTGAAGACGTTGCTGCCAACCCAAATTGCCGCGACCGGCGGGTTCGTGGCGGCGTTGTCGGCGATGGAGCCTGGGTGTGTGCTGACCGAGGGCGACAACGCGATCGACCTCATCGTCGGCGACACGATCCCGATGCTGGCGGCGATTTTCCCGCAGGAAGTCTACGCGCGGGTGGTGGCGGCCTGCCTGATGCAGCGGCGGCCCGCCGGCTACTACGACCAGTATTTTTTCGAGGGGGTGTTCGCCTTCATCGCCGGACCCGGGCGGCTGGCGACGCCGGAAACGATCGTGCCGGCCTTTGCGGTGCTGGCGCACACGGGGCATCTCACGAGCCGGCGGCGGACGCCGGCGGGTCGCGCCGTGCGGTTGCACGTGGTGGGGGCGAAGGCGAAGGCCTCGCACACCCATCTCGACAAGGGCTCGTTCCTACTCGAGCTCGACCGCATCCCGGTGCTGATTGACCGCGGCCAGGTGCGCTACGACGACCTGCGCTCCTACACCCTCAAGCGCACGGAGTTGCACAACACGCTCATGCCGGTCACGGCCGACGGCGTGTACGTGAACCAGGCCGGGGTCCTCGAGGCGACCATCCCGGCGGGCGAGGGGGACGAACTCCGGTTGCGGTCGCGGATCGACCTCGCCCACGTCTGGCGCGGCGTGATGGCGCGCTGCACGCGCGAACTCATCGCGGACACGGTGGAGGAGTTTCACGTCCTAGATCGCGGCGAACTTCTCACGCCCTCCGCGCTCGTCTTTCACCTGCACACGCGCGGGCCGTGGGAAATCCGGGGCCGCGAGGCGGTGCTGAAGGTCGAAGGCTGGGAGCTGACGCTGCGCGCCCCCTGGGCGGACGCGATCACGCAGCGGGAGGACTCGATCGATTTCCGGCTGCAGCCGGTGTGGCACCTCGAATGCCGCGTGAACCAGGCCAAGGCGTTCGACCTGAAGACCTCGTTCCACTGCCGGCCGGTTTGAGGAGTTGGATGGGCCTTTGTCCCGCCTTGGCTTCAAGGTGGAACACGTTGTCCCTAACGCGTTGTTTTTGCGGGCGGCTGGAGGCGGACAGTGTCACTCAGCGCGTTAGGGACAACGTGCTCCACCCCGGACCCGATTACATTCAAGACATGGATTTCGGGAAATATCGGTTTGATTAACCGGCCCGGCGGACCTTCGTGTACTTTTGCCATGCATCGCCTTTTCTGCCTCGGCCTGTTGCTCAGCGGTTCCCTGATCAGTCTGCGCGCCGCCGAGCCGGATGCCCGCCTGCTCGCCGGCACCTGGCGCTACGATGCCGCCCGGAGCACCGAGCTCAGCTCGTGGGGCGCCCTCCAGCTCGTCATCGCGGTGGACGGGCCGCACGTCACGCTCACGCGTCACCTGGCGGCCGGCCGCCGGATCTATGACGAGGTCACGGCGCTGGATCTCACCCGCGCGGTCAACGTCGTTCCGGTGGAGTGGTGGCCCGACAACCGCCACCTCGGCGCCTACATCGGCGGCGACAAGACGAAGAAAATCCGCGTGGAACTGCTCGATGGCGGCCGGATGCTGCGCACCAGCGCCGACCTCGTGTTGGCGACCCAGCAGGGCGAGCGCGCCGTCAACATCCTGAGCGACTACAAGGTCTCCGCCAACGGCACGCAGCTCACGCTGATCGAGCTGCGCAGCACGCGCAACGACCCCATCGTCTACGTCTTCCGGCGCGTGACCGATGCGGCCGCCGATGCGGCGGTGTCCAAGGGCAAGGCCGAGTAACTGATGAAAGGATGAAAGCTGAACGGGAAAAGTAGAAAGAAGAAACCGCCCTGACACTCTGCCGGCCACCGCCGCTCTCACCCTTCACCTTTCACTTTTCAATTTTCCCTTCCGTCCCATGCGCCTTTCCTGCCGTTTCTTCTTTCTTCTTTTCTTATCCGGATTGGGTATGCCCGTTTGCTCTCCCGCCCAGCCCATTCCGCCCACGGTCACCAAGGCGCCCGCCGAGGCGACACTCATTCCGCTCTCGGGCAACTGGCGCATGGACGGCGACATCCCGGTCCACGCGCTGCTCCTCTCGCTGCAGGGGCTGGCGAACCGCGACTGCCCGCGCGTTTATCTGGAGTATCCGGCCGACTGGCAGTGGGAGATCGTGCGGCCGCTCGAGGGCTTTTTGGAAAAACGCCACGGCATCAGGTTCGACCGGCTGGCGCAGGATGACGCCGATGCCGCGCTCACCCGCTTCGCGCGCCACACCAAGGGCTATGTGGTGTGGGACAAGGCCGTCCGGGCATCGCTCATCGTCGCGTTCACGATCTCCGGCGTGGAGGACGCGCTGGTGGTCAGCGCGGACCTCATCCCCCTCGCGGAAAAACACGGGCTGAAGCAGATCGCCGACCTGCGCGGCCGCTTCACCGGCCAGACTGACGCCCAGATCTACCAGTGGGCGTATGACCACTACTGGGCGAGGTGCTCGCGCGAATTCTACGTCGTGCTCGGCGGAAACGCGGGCGCCGAGATGCAGCCGGGCATCGCCGACTTCGGCGTCCGGCAGCGCGCGTTCTTTTCCGACCTCTCGGCGAACCCGAAGCATCCCGCGGAACTGGCGCTGGAGCGCCGGATCCTGGCGGGGCAGCACCCGGCGAGCATCGTCGTGGGCTGGCATTCCTACGGCAAGGACACCGAGGGGCAGCACACCACGCTGGTCGGCAACTATGGCCTGAAGATGGAGGGCCTGCACAACCTGCCGAACGTCTCCTTCACCTGCCAGATCCCGCTCACGCCCGATTTCAAGTTCACCAACAACCACCACGTCGCGCCCGACGCCAAGCTCCGCGCGGAACCGAAAGTCTACGTCTGCGCGGTGGCGACCGACTCGATGGGCATCGGCGCGTGGACCAAGCCGGGTCGCGGCAAGATTCCCTACACCTGGCAGGTGACAATGAACTGGGCGTGGATGAACCCGCCGGCGCTGCAGTTTTTCTACGAGGACAAGACCCCCAACGACTACTTCATCGGCGGGCTCAGCGGCCCGGGCTACATGTACCCGAAGGCGATCCCCGCGGACAAGTTTCCCGCGCTGATGAAGGATGCGCGCGCCCTGATGGCCCAGCTCGACCTGCGCGTCCTCGAGATCATGGACTACTCGGAGGGCAACCGCCACATCGGCAACACCGACCTGCCGCAGGAACTCGTGGACCGGTATTATCACGAGTTTCCCGGCGTGATCGGGTTCATCAACGGCTACGGCACCGCGCGCACGTTCGACCTGCGCGACGGCAAGCCGCTGATCAGCTACGACTATTATCTCGACGTGAACCGCACGATCCGGGACGCGGCGGCGGACCTGGAGGAGATGATCCAGCTCAACCCGCGGCGACCGTATTTCCTGCTGCTGCACATCCGGGAGCGCAACCCCGTCGAGAAGGTCAACGCCATCCTCGGTTCCCTGAGCGAGCCGGTCGAGGTCGTGCCGTTCGACACCTTCCTCATGCTCGCGGCCGACGCCCCGACCTACCGGACGCACTACCTGCAGCCGGACGATCCGGTGAGCCGGAATCCGTGACGCAAGGTGAAGTTTAGCCGGAAACCAGGAAACCCGGAATCGATCATCGGTCTAGTTCTTGGTTTCCTGGCTTCCGGCTAAACACGGATTGGCTTGGTTTCCGTGTCTTCTTTGGATTCCGCCGATCTCCCACCTATCTTCCGCCTCGCGCTCCACCGACTTCGTATAAAGATGGGCCCATGGCCGATGCCACCTACACTCCCCGCGAGGAACTCGCGAACAGCATCACGCACGGCGCCGGGATCGCGCTGAGCGTCGCCGGACTGGTGCTGCTGACCACGTTTTCCTGCCTGCGCGGCGACGCCTGGCTGATCACGGGGACCACGATCTTCGGGGTCACGCTCGTCGCGCTCTACTCGACGTCGACCCTCTACCACAGTTTCCGCGCTCCCGAGTTGAAGCGGCTGCTGCGCAAATTCGACCATGCCGCGATTTTCCTGCTGATCGCGGGCAGCTACACGCCGTTCCTGCTCGTGACCCTGCGCGGCCCGTGGGGCTGGAGCCTGTTCGGCGTCGTGTGGGGTCTCGCGGCCGTGGGGATTGCCCTGAAATTCTGGTTTACGGGCCGGTTCCGTGTGGTTTCCACGCTGATCTACATCGCGATGGGCTGGCTGGTGCTGACGGCCATCCGGCCGCTTTCGGCCGCCCTGCCGCGCGCGGGCCTCTGGCTGCTGGTGGCCGGCGGGTTCTGCTACACGGGCGGCGCGGTCTTTTACCTCTGGAAACGCCTGCCGTACCACCATGCCGTGTGGCACCTCTGGGTGCTGGCCGGCAGCGCGTGCCACTGGGCCGCGGTGTTTTTCTATATCGTGCTGGTCAGCGGTTGAGCCACCAGACCGCGGCGTTCAGCACGGTCGCGAAGCTGACCCAGGCCACGTACGGCACCCAGAGCCAGCCGGCGACCGCGTCCAGCCGGCGGAACCGCCCGAGCAGCGCCACGAGGGTGCCCCAGAAGACCAGGACCTCGAGGAGGGCCCAGCCGGGGCGATGCAGACCGAAGAACAGCACGGACCACAGGGCGTTGAGGAACAGGCTGGCAAAAAACAACCGGAGGGCGGACCGGACGCCGGGGAGTTCGCGCCGCAGCCAGACACGCCAGGCGGCGACACTCATGGCGATGTAGAGCAGGGTCCACACGGGGGCGAAGAGGAACGACGGCGGGTTCCACGTGGGTTTCACGAGGGTGGGATACCAGGTGCGCACCGCGTCGGCGGTGGCATAGCCGCCGATGGCGGCGGCGGTGAACGAGACGAGGAGGAACAAGAGCAGGGCGAGCCAGCGGTTCATGTCCGCATGCTGGTGCAGATGGCCGGAACCGCAAGGTCCGCCGCGTCCGCGTGGCGCCCCGGTGATATTGCCCGGTCGCGGCTTGTGTCGGCGCGAAATCCGCCAAGGGTGCAGTCGGCCATGAGCCGCCATCTATGAAACTCCGACTGCTTTGCCTCTCGTGTGTCAGTCTTGGCCTGGCGCTGGGCGCCGGCCTTACCCTGCGCGCCGCCGATGCCCCGGCCGGGCTCGCGGGTGCCTGGAAGCTGGATGTCGCCCGCAGCACGCCGATCCGGCCGTGGGACGTCCTGACGATGACCGTTGCCGTGACGGGCGACTCGGTCGTCCTCACGCGCCACCTCGCGTGGGGCGCCGACCGCAAGGTGGAGGACACCACGACGGTCAAGACCGACGGGAAAACCTCCACCGCCAACCCGGTCGGCTACTGGCTCGATACGTGGTACACGAATGTCTACATCGGCGGGGATCACCAGAAGCACGTCACCGCCGAGTGGCTGGACGGCGGCCGCGTGCTGAAGCTGGAGACGACGCTCCAGCTCGAGGCCCAGCAGGGCGACCACCCGGTCCACATCTATGACGAGTACCGGCTCTCCGCCGACGGCCGGACGCTGAAGCTCTACGAGCTGCGCTCCACCCGCGACGAGCCCCTGGTCTACACCTTCACCCGCGCCTGATGCCCGCACCCTCCGCCATGAAACCCATTTTCAAAGCCATCACCCTCGTTACCTTCGCCGCCGCGCTCTGCGCCCCGGCGCTCCACGCCGTCCCCGGCAACCGCGGCCCTGCGCCGAAGGAGGCCTACCTCGTCCCGGTGAAGGACAACTGGGAGATCACGATCAGCGACAAGGTCTCCCCGAATTTCGGCAAGGAAGGCGCACTGGCCGAAAACCTGATGCTCATCGCCCTGCAGGGCCTGGCCAACACCGACGCGCCGCGCGTCTACATTGAGTACCCGGAGACGTGGCATTTTCATGACTTCAATCCGCTGAAGGCCTTCTACGCCACGCGCTACGGCGTGAAGTGGACGCGGCTCGACACGCCCGAGGCGGCGCTGGCGGCCCTCGGCCATTTCGCGAAGGGCTACGTGGTCTGGGACCGGAAGGTTCGTCCGTCGATCAACGTCGCCCTGACCGCCGCCGGCGTGCTGCGCGCGCTGGTGGTGGATGAGAGCCTGATTCCGCTGGCGGAGAAGCACGGCCTGAAGCCGCTCGCGGATTTCCGCGGCCAGTTCACCGGCCAGACGGATATCCAGATCTACCAGTGGGCGTACGCCAAGTACTGGAAGGACTGCAGCCGCGACTACATCATCTGGATGGGCGGCGTGGCCGGAAACAGCATGGAGCCCGGCGTCGCGGACCTCGCGATCGCGTTCCACGCGTTTGTCACGGACCTCTCGGCCAACCCGAAGCACAAGGAGGAGATCGCGTTCCACCGGCAGCTCCTCACCGAGCTGAAGCCTTCCGCGTGGATCATGGGCTGGCATTCCTACGCCAAGGACACCGAGGGCCAGTGGATCACGCTGACCTCCGGCTACGGCCTGAAAGCCATCGGCCTGAACTCTTTTCCCAACGGCACGTTCATGAGCCAGATCGGCTTCTCACCGGGCTTCAGGATGACCAACAACAACCACGTGACGCGCGAGAGCGTGGTGCATGCGGAGAAAAAGGTCTACGTCTGCCTGGTGCAGTCCGACAGCATGGGCATCGGCGCGTGGACGGAGCCGGAGCGCGGTTCGATCCCCTACAACTGGGAGGTCGGCGTGGACGGCGCCAAGTGGTACCCCGCCGCGATGGAGATGTTCGCCAAGGACAAGTCGCCGAATGACTATTTCATCGGCGGCCAGTCGGGCTACATGTACCCGGCGGCGGTGCCGGCGGACCGGTTCCCCGGCCTGATGGTGGAGATGAACGCGCTGATGCCGCTGATGGACCAGCACACCGTCGGCATCATGGACCACACCGACCGCGGCATTCCCATCGGCTACTTTGACCTGCCGAAGCGCTGCGTAGACGAGTACTACGCCGGCGCGCCGGGCGTCATCGGCTTCATTAACGGCTACGCGGCCGCGCACACCTTCGACGTGCGCAACGGCCAGGCGCTGATGTCCTACGACTACTACCTCGACGAGCACCGTCCGGTGGCGAGCGCCACCGCCGACCTCGACGAGTTGATGCGCCTCAACCCGGTGCGGCCGTACTACATGTTGGTCCACGTGCGCGAATCGAACAGCATCAAGCGCGTGATCAGCATCATGAACGGCCTCGAGGAAAAGCCGGAGCTCGTGCCGCTCGACACCTTCCTGAAGCTCGCGGCGAGCAACCCGACCTTCAAGGTGCGCTACAAGGACGTGAAGCCCGACGGCAAGCCGTGGGACGCGCAGACGCAGTAGCCGGCAAAGACGGAATTGGTCAGAGGTAGGGCGCGTTATCCCTAACGCGCCGCGG